>JARBUN010000086.1 GCA_029239635.1 Microbacterium sp.
CCCGGGTCGTGGCATCCATCCGCTCCCCGTCGACCGTGGGGGTGAGGCGGAGGACGGCGTGCATGCCGTTGACGTGCGACACGAGGTGCACGTCGTCGACCTGGCGGTGAAGACCCACGACGGGCGACAGGTCGAGCCACGAGCCGCGGAAGCTGAAGGGGATTTCGCGCACGTCGAACGTGGGCAAGGAGGGGTGCGACACGAAGAGCCTTTCGGGGGTCAGTCTTTGACGGCGCCGGCGGTCACACCGGCCGCGACGTAGCGCTGGGCGAGGATGAGCAGCACAGCGGCGGGAATGGATGCCACGACGGCGGTCGCCATGATCGCGTTCCACTCCTGGTTGTTGTTGCCGATGTAGCGGTAGATGCCGATCGTGATGGGCTGGAGCTTGCCGCCGCTGTTCAGGGTCGAGGCGAAGATGAAGTCGGACCACGACCACAGGAACGCGAACAGCGAGACCGTCACGATCGAGTTGCGGCTGACCGGCAGCACGATCGAGCGGAACGTGCGCCACGTGCCCGCCCCGTCGATGCGCGCCGCGGCGAGCAGCTCATCGGGGATGCCGCGCATGAACGCGGTGAAGATGAGCACGCCGAACGGCACCGCGAGGGTGGAGTCGGCGAGGATCAGGCCGGGCACGGAGTTGAGGATCCCGGCGTTCAGATAGATCGCGTAGAACCCCATCGCCATGATGATCCCGGGGATCATCTGGGCGATGAGCAGCGCGAAGCTGAGCGCGTTCCCACCCCGCGGGCGGAGCTTCGCGAGCGAGTAGGCGGCCGGGGCCGACAGCAGCAGCGTCAGCACGACGGTGCCGATACCGATGACGAAGCTCGTGCCGAGGTAGGGCAGCTGGTCGGAGAGGACCTTCTCGTAGCCCTCGAACGTCGGGGTCAGCGGGAAGAGGTCGGGCGGCGATTTGCGCATGTCGCTCTGCGGGGTGAGCGACACGTTGATCATCCAATAGATCGGGAACAGCATGATCGCGGTCAGGACGATGCCGATCGCCGTGATCCACCAGGGACGACGCCTCATGATCAGACCTCCAGTCGGCGCTGGGCGCGGATGTAGATCAGCCCGAAGACCAGGGCGATCACGATGAGCAGGTTGCCGACCGCCGCCGCGGGGCTGAGGTCGGGGAGGGCGGACCCGAACCCGAGGCGGTACGACCAGATGGCGAAGGTGGTCGAGCTCGACCCGGGACCGCCGCGGGTCATGATCCAGATGATGTCGAACACCTTCAGCGTGTAGACGAGCCCGAGCAGGATCGTGATGGCCGAGACAGGGCACGCCGATCCAGATGTTGGCGATGAGCACCGACACCAACGCCCACTGCGGCGAGGTGAGCCAGTTGACGGCGTCGACGCCGAGGAGGCTGAGGAGGTAGTTGACGACGCCCGAGTCCGAGTTCAGCATCCACGACCACGCGGACGCGGAGACGAGCAGGGGCAGCAGCCACGGCACGAGGAAGAGCGCGCGCAGCGTCGCGGACAGCGGGAACCGCTGGAAGAAGAACACCGCGAGCGCCATGCCGATGGAGTACTGGAAGACGATCGACACGAGCGTGAACGTGGCGGTGTTGGCCAGCGCCGGCCAGAACGTGGGGTCCTGGAAGACGGTGAGGTAGTTCGCGAACCACACGAACGGTGCCGTGCCGTCGATGA
The DNA here is from genome assembly GCA_029239635.1 of Microbacterium sp. Classification (GTDB taxonomy): domain Bacteria; phylum Actinomycetota; class Actinomycetes; order Actinomycetales; family Microbacteriaceae; genus Microbacterium. The sequence goes on from JARBUN010000086.1 coordinate 1,665, forward strand.
ACGAGCGGACGGTGTAGTCGCGCAGGCTCAGGTCGAGGTTGCGCACGAGCGGATAGGCGTAGAAGACGACCAGGTAGATCACGACAGGGGCGAGAAACGCCCATGCGGCCCACTGGCCCCGGCGCCGCGGACGGCGATCCGGGGTGGGGAGGGCGGCGGTGTGCGCCGCCCTCCCGGAATCGCCGGTGCCCGTCGAAGCAGAGAGCTGCGTCGCGGTCATGTCGGCGTACCCCTTTCAGGAATCGGGTGTTACTTCGAGGAGGCGGCCTGCTGGGCGGCCTTCAGAGCGTCCTGCGGCGACTGGGCACCGGTCAGGGAGTTCTGCACGGCCGTCCAGAGCTGCTCGGAGATCACCGGGTACTTCACGCCGAGGTTGTCACCGGTGCGGGCCTTGGCCGCGTTGACGGCCTCGACCCAGGGCTCGAGGGTCGGGTCCTGAGCGAGCTGCTCCTTCTGCGCCTCGGGCGTCGCCGAGATGTAGTTGAGCGTGTTGTCGGTCCCCACGACGTTGGCCGTGCTGGTGAGGCATTCGACGATCTTGGCCGAGGCGGCGTAACGTCCCGCGTCCTTCTGCACGGGCAGCGTCAGGAACTCGCCGCCGGTCGGTGCCGGGGCGGCCCCGCCGGTGGCACCCGGGATCGGGATGACCTCGTAGCCGGCCTTCGCGGCCCCCGCCTTCTGCCAGGTGCCGTTCTCGGCGAAGCCGAAGTCGCCGGTCTCGAACTCCTGCCAGCTCGTGGTCTGGGTGTTGTTGATGACCGAGTTCGGCGCCCAGCCCTTCTGCACCCAGTCGGTCCACAGCTGCACCGCCGACACGGCCTGCGAGGAGTCGAGCTTCGTGAGGTCGGCCCCCGCGCCCCAGAACCACGGCAGGAACTGGAAGCTGCCCTCTTCGGTGCCGATGCCCGAGAACGTGATGCCCTTCTTCCCGGATGCCACGACCTTCTCGATCGCGGCGTTCAGGCTGGACCAGTCCTTGATCGAGGACGGGTCCACCCCCGCCGCGCTCAGCACGGTCGGGTTGTAGTACAGCGCGAGGGTGTTCGCGCCGATCGGGACGCCGTAGGTCTTCCCGTCCACGACCGAGGCGCCGAGGATGTTCTGGGCGACGTCGCCGACCTGGAGCTTGTTCTCGTCGGTCGACGTGATGATCCCCGCCTCGACGAGCGTGGAGACGGCGGGGTTGTCGATCAGCAGGATGTCGGGCGAATCGCCCTGCTGACCGGCGAGAAGCGCCTTCGAGGTGAGGTCGCTGGTGTCGAAGCCGGTGCGCTCGATCGTGACGCCGGCATCGGCGGCGCACTTGTCGATGACCTTCGCCCAGTCCGACGAGGCGTCGTACTGCGGGTACGGGTCCCAGAAGGTGTAGGTGCCGCCGGCACCGCCGTCGGTGCTGCCGCCGGTCGATCCGCCGGAGCATCCGGCCAAGACGCCCACGGCGACGGCGCCGATGGCGATCGCGCCGAGAGCCCGGGTACGGGTGTTGTTCGTGCTCACTGCAAGTTCCTCTCTGAAATGTGACTGCGTTGTCATGCAGACGGTGGCGTTGAACCGGTTCGACGATGGGCCGACGAGAACGGGACGCACCCCCGCCCCGTTAAGCGGTGCTCCCCCTCTCGGTGAGCTCCGGCTCGATGAACCCGACGACGGGTGGCCCGTAGTCGGGGTCCGCGATGCGCCGGACCAGGTGCTGGACCGCCTTACGGCCCAGCCCGTCTGGAGACGTCTCGACTGCCGTGTAGGGCAGGAGGAAAGTACGCCCGAAGTCTTGCGAGTACAGGCTGACGACGGAGAGGTCGCGCGGGACGACGACCCCGCGCTCGCGCAGCACGGCCGGGAGCGCGGCGATCGAGGCGTCGTTGTGCACCACGAGCGCGGTCGAGTCCGTGCGGGCATCGAGGATGGCGTTGAGGCTTCTCTCGATCCCGGGCTGCTGCGACTCGCCGTAGTACGGACGGACCCGGATGCCGTACCGCGCGGCCCGCTCCAGAGCGGCGTCGCGATATCGCCAGGCGTACGCGCCCCCGCGCTCGAAGACGTGACGCGGAGGCGATACGAGGACGATGTCGCGGTGGCCGAGACCGTAGAGGTGGTCGATGGTCAAGCGCGCCGCTTCACTGAAGTCGAGATCGAAGACGTCGACGCCGTCCGTGTCCCGCGGCAGACCGACGAGGGCACCCGGCTGTCGCGCCTGACGGAGAGCCTCCAAGCGCGGGTCATCGTGGGTGACGTCCAGCAGGACCACGCCGTCGACCATGTTCGACGACGTGATGCGACGGATGGCGCCCGGGCCGTCGCTGTCGGTGACCATGAGGATGTCGTAGCCGAGCTCGCGCGCGGCGTTCGACACCGCGAGGATGTACTGCAGCATGGCGGGCGGGAACTCGTCCTCGTGGAACTGCAGGAGCAGGCCCAGCACCATGGTCTGGGAGGTCGCAAGCGCCCGCGCGCCCGCATTGACGGTGAAACCGAGCTCGGTGATCGCCGCGTCGATCCGCTCGCGCGTCTCGCGCGAGATGGGCCGATTGCCCGAGAGAGCGTACGAGACGGTGCTGCGAGAGACGCCCGCGGCCTTGGCCACATCTCCGATGGTGGGCATCAGCACCCTCCCTTCTTCATCGAACCGGTTCGATCATCGTAGCGCCGTATCCGGCGCGGATCAAGCGATTTGTCGTCGAACACATCTCATCTTGACCCTGCCCGGTGGGGGATCACCCGAACACGCCGGGTTGCGGGAATCAGCCGCCCGCGAGCGGCCCGGCACTCCCCCGCACGAGCGATGTCCCGGGGCCGACCGGCCCCGGGACATCGCTCACCAGGACGTCTACGAGGTTGCGTGTCCGCGGCGTCGGGCGATCAGCCCCGCGCCCGCGGCAGCTGCTCCTGCCGCGGCGAGCAGCACCCCGAGCCCCGCGAAGGCACCACCGGTGGCCGCCAGCGAGCGAGGATTCGACGCCGCCGTCGGTCCGCTCCCGCCACCGCCGCCACCGGGCGTCGCGCCGTCGCCGCCGGGCGTCCCGCCGTCGCCGTCTCCTCCGCTGTCCCCCACCGCGGTCACCATCAGCGCGGTGGATGCCGAACGCTGAGAGACCGCACCCGTCGCGACCAGCTCGTGCGCGCCCTCCGGGGCATCCGCCGGAACGGTCACCGTGGTGGAGAAGGAGCCGTCGGCATCCGTCGTCGCCTCCCCCAGCGGGATGACCGCGGAGTGCAGCTCGAGCGCGACCTTCTCGCCGGCACCGAAACCCGTGCCGGTCACGGTGACCGAGGACCCCTGAGCAGCGCTCGTGGAGTTCGTCGCGATCGTGGCCGTCTTCCCCGGCACCGCAGCCGGATGCAGTGCGGTGAAGGTGAGCCGATCGAGGTTCGGCGCCCATTGCGACCGAAGACCCAGCGTCGGGTACCGCTGCGAGATGTAGGTGTCGGCACGGAAATCCGTCTGCTCCTCGGACGCGAACCGCACGGTGTTCGCTCCCGCCTTCAACTCGACCTCGACGGTCAGCTCCCAGAACTGATTCGCGTTGTAGCTCTGCGGGAACAGCACCTTCTGCACGGGACCGCCGTTGACGCTGATGTCCGCCCGACGTGCCACCGGATCGGGGTTGTAGTGCGACGCCGGCGACTGCTCCTCGTTGGAGTAGCGCACGGTCATCGCGTAGGTGCCGTCCTCCGCCACCGTGACGGTGTTCGTGAGGGTGTTGTCGTTGCCCGGCGCGCCACCGACACCGACGACAGCCTCACCCCCGCTGGCGAGCGAGAGGTCCTGCGTCTTCGCCGTGCCCGCGAGCGTTCCGGACTCGGCCTCGATCGTCTGGGAGGCCAGCGCGTTCTCGGACGCACCGACCGCCACACGGTCCACGGCCACGGCACCGGACCCACCCACGACCTCGACCTTGTTGACGCCCCCGACGAGGAACGCCGGCACCGTCGTGGTGTCGGAGACGGATGCCACCTCGACACCGTTCACGCGCAGCGTCGCCGTTCCCCCGCCCAAGGTCTTCACCTCGAGCGACTTCTCGGCATCGTCCTCGCTGTACACCCAGAACGTGGCCGACTGACCGTCGGCGACCGGCACGTAGCCCGACCCCGAGACGCCCGCTCGGTCGTAGGACGCCGTCGTGTCATGCAGCACGGCGTTCTCGGCCTCGTAGATGGGCACGTACCCCGGGTTCGCCGCGGTGAGGTCGATCTTGTCGATGATGGCGGTCCCGACCGTCTGCCTCGAGCCATCAAGGCTCTCGGCGGCGAGGGTGATGGTGTTCTTACCCGCCTGAAGATCGACCTTGGTGTCGGTGTGATTCCAGACGACCCACTTGTAGCCGAGCTCGGCGAAGATCTCCTGTTCCGCGCCCCCGTTCACGGTCAGGAACATGTTGACCGGCCCCTGCGCTTCGTTGAGTTGCTCCTTGTTGAAGGCACTGGCCAGGACGCTGAGGTCGTACGACCCCGCCGCCGGCACGTCCACATCGAAGTTGATGCGAAGCTTCGACCCCGCACGGATACCGCCGACGTCCTTCGTGCCCGACGTGTAGAACCCGGACACGTTGCTCGGCGTACCCTCCGGACCGTTGATCTCGGGAGCCGCGCCGGTGAAGCGGGCGTTCTCCGCCTCGTACACGCCGCGCCACGACACCGGCGACTGCGCCGGGCTCGTCGTGTCGGTTCCCGGGGTCACGATGATCTCGTAGGCCGAGTCCGTCCCGAGCTGCGGGAGGTCGCCCTGACCGAACGAGAGGCCGAGCGACCCGTCGCTGATCGGCGCGTCGAACTCCGCGACCGTCTGCGGCTCGCCCGAGTCGCCGATCTGGCCCGTCCAGCGGATGTCCCGCACCTGCACGTGCGCGGAGCTGCCGAGATAGGCGGGCAGCCGGTCGAAGTACACGCTCTGATCACCCGAGCTCCCGCCGAGCAGCGCGTGCACCTTCTGGTTCGCGTCATCCACGGTCGCCACTCCCTGCAGCGTGTAGCTCTGGCCCGGCTGCGGAGGATGGACGGCGACGGTGTCACCCGTCATGTTGCCGTAGGCGTTCAACAGCCACCACTGGCCGTTGCCCCGGTTGGACTGGACAGCGGAGTCGCTGAGGTTGCCGTCGATGTTCCAGTAGGCGATGTCGGCGTCGATCTTGGAGTCCTCGATCGCCGAGATCCACTGGATCATCTGCGCCGGCACCGACGTGTGGTAGTTGAACGCGTATTCGTTCACATTGATGGGGAGGTGGGTGCCCTCCCACTTCGTCCCCGCGAAGAGCTCGTCCTCCCACCCGCGGTAGCGCGCGACGGAGTCGCGAATCGTGGCGGGGTTGCTGAGCTCGTGCCAGGTGAAGACCTGGGGGACGGTGTCGTTCGCCAGGGCGTGCCGCAGGAAGCCGTAGTCCTGATCGAACAGGACGCTCGTGTTGGGGCCGCCGATCCGCGCGTCCGGCATCTTCTCCTTGATCATGCGGTACGCGCGGTCCCAGGCGCTGAAGAAGCGGTCAGGATCATCGAGCCAACTCTGACCCCAGAACGACTCGCCCCCGTTGCCGTACATGTTGCCCTCGGGCTCGTTGAACGGCACGAACACGATCCGCTTCTGATACTCGGCGGGCAACTGCAGCACCTGGTCGACCTGCTTCGCCATCGCGTCGAAGTACCAGGCCTCCTTCTCCGTGCCGTTGTCGCCGGGCACCTCGTACGGGAACCCTCGGTTGATGTCGGTCATGTAGATGTAGACATCGCCGTTGGACGAATCGGCGAGGGGCTTCACGACCTCGAGCGCGTCCGCCCCCGGGTGCTGCGGGCCATCCTGGGCCTTCGTCGACACCGTACGGAGCTGAATGCCGTCGATGAGGTTGTCGGAGGGCAGGCCGGGGCCGTAGAGGCCGTACAGCGTTCCGGACGCGCCGCCCATGAACGCGCCGGTCCGTTCTCCCACGTCGACGGAGAACTCGTTCGGAGTCGTCACACGGACGGTGGCGGTGACCGTGGTCTCGGTGCCGTCGACCGTTCCCTCCACCGTGAAGACGCCGCGACGCGCATACGCGGACGCGGGCACATCGGCCCACGTCACGGGCGCGAGACGCTCCTGCCCGTCGCTGTAACGCGACGTGACGCCCGTCGGGAGCTCGGGGGCGGTACCGACGTCGGTGCGCACGTCGGTCGAGGTCTGGAGCACTTCGGTGACCGTGGGCGCCGCGTCGCCCGCGAGGGCGCGGACCTGTTCGGGCGTCAGTGCGGTGTCGTAGACCTGGAAATCGTCGATGGCCCCGGCGAAGAACGGGTGAACACCCGTCCAGAGAGGCTGACCGATGTACCCCGAGTTCGGGGAGTCGGCTCCGTACAGCACCTCCGAGGGAACGGCACCGACCGCGGTGCGCGAGACCTCGATGCCGTCGAGGTAGTACACGACGTGATCGGCGTCGATCGTCGTGGTGACGAGGTGCCACTCGTTCGTCGGGAGAGCCGCGCTCCCCGCGGCACCGACCTCCCCCTGACTCGTCGGTTTGAGACTCGAACGCGCCTTGTCGTCGCCGTCGCCGAACCGCGGGGTGTAGAACGTCGCGCTCGAGGCATCCTTGCCGAGCACGTAGAGCCACTGGAACGCGTCTCCGCCGTCCCAGTCGACCCAGGACGAGATCGTCGTGGACGAGAGGCCCTGGAAGACGCCCTTCGGCAGGGTCACGGAGGGTGCCGTGGTCGAGGTGTCGGCACCTCCGGAGAGGTGGAGGGCCCTGCCGCCCCCCGGCCGGTCGACCAGGGTCGCGGAGCCCGGATTGGTCAGGACGCCATCGCGACCGCCTCCGGACGAATCGGCGACAGTGTCCGAAAGGGATGCCGAATCGTCGAAGGCGTAGTCCAGGATCAGGTGGCTCGTGCTGTCGTCCGTCGCGGCGGTCGCGCCGGGCGGGACGACCGGTTGGCCGACGGCCAGCGCGGCGATGGCCAGGCCGGCGGTGACGGTGACCGCGGTGCGGCCGGGGGCGTGTCGCAAGGGGGATCTCATGACGCTCTCTTCCTCGTCGTCGAGTGGGGGGAGATTCCGGTCATCATCGAACCGGTTCGACATCACCGTAAACGACGCGAGGGGAATCGTCAATGACGCTCGAGCGCGCCGACGACCCGGATCGACGACGGCGACCGGTCCCCGCACCGTGCGCACGACGGCACCCGCCCGGACGCCGACGGGGCCCGTGGCACGCCCGGTCAGACGCCCGGAACGCCGCGAACGGCGGTGCCGCGACCCTCGTCGGAGAGCCGTCGCACCGCCGTTCGCGGCGTTCCGCCGATCAGGTCTCCGTGCGGCGCGGACGACGCATCGTCCACACCACCCCTCCCGCGGCGATCAGGAACGACGCGAGCAGTGCCGTCCCGAGCGGGGCCTGGGCACCGGTCGCGGCGAGCTGACCGACGGCGACCACGGTGATCGGCACGCGCCGGATCACCGAGCCGTCGGCCCCGAAGACCACGATCGTGTGGCCGCCCGCGGCGAGGTCGCCCGGGATCTGCACGTCGAACGTGACGCGGCCCCTCGCGTCGGCGGCGGGGATGCCGGCGATGCGGATCGGGGCGCTGCGCAGCTCGGCGGTGATCTGCTCGCCCGCAGCGAGGCCCGTCACCGTCACACGCACGATCCCGCCGCGCTCGACGGTCGTGGTCGAGACGGACACCGACGGCGCGGCATCCGGAGTTCTCGTCGGCGATACCGTCGGCGAGGCCGTGGGCTCACCGGTCGGCTCCGGCGTCGCGGTCGGCGCGACCGTGGGAGTCGCGGTCGGCTCCGGCGTCGCGGTGGGGGTCGGCGTCGCGCTCGGGGTCGGCGTGGCGCTCGGCGTCGGCGTCGGGGTCGGGGTCGGCGTCGGCGTCGAGCCGGAATCGTCGGGAACCTCGCGCGGAGCGACGCTCGAGAGCGTGGGCTTCACGGGCTGGAACAGCCCGTCCGGTCCGATCTCGAGACGATCGATCGTCGTCTCCCGGTTCGTTCCCCCACCGCCCGGGATCGCGAACCGGTGGTACGCGATGTACCACTCGTCCGTGCCCGGCACGTTGATGATCGAGCTGTGGCCGGTGCCGAGGATGCCCTGCGAGACGTCCTTGGAGAGGATCACGCCCCGGTACGTCCACGGACCGTCGATGCTCGTCGACGTGGCGTAACCGACGCGGTAGTCGGCGGAACCGGTGTCGTCGATCGAGTACGTCAGGTGGTACAGACCGTCGCGGTAGTTCACGAACGAGCCCTCGCGGAAGTCGTTCAGCCCGGAGATCGGTCTGATCGTGCCCGCATTGATGCTCTTCATGTCCTCGGACAGCTCGCCGTAGACCGGGTTGCCGTTGCCCCAGAACAGGTAGTACTTCCCCGTCTTCGGGTCGCGGAACGCCGCCGGGTCGATCGCCTGTCCGCTGTGGACGCTCTCGCCGTTGGTGATCATCGGCTGCGCTTCCGCGGTGAACGGCCCCACCGGGCTGTCCGCGACGGCGACGCCGATCTCCTTGCGATCGTCCTGCGGGTTGTGGCCGCTGAAGTAGAAGTAGTACTTCCCGTCCTTCTCGATGATCGTCGGAGCCCAGGC
>JARBUN010000087.1 GCA_029239635.1 Microbacterium sp.
CCGGCCCTCGCGCTCGATCTCCCCGGCCACGGCGACTCCTCGTGGCGCGACGACGCCGCCTACGTCGCGAGGGTGCTCGCACCCGACGTGGTCACCGCGATCGAGGCGTGGACGACCGGCCCGCAGACGCTCGTGGGGCACTCACTGGGCGGTCTCACGGGCGCCGCGGTGGCGGCATCCCGTCCCGACCTCGTCGAGCACCTCGTCATCGTCGACATCACCCCGGGGATCGACCCGAGCGGTGGCCCCGCGCAGTTGCGGGCGTTCTTCGCCGGCCCCACCGACTGGGCCTCGCGCGACGAGCTCGTCGAGCGCGCCCTGTCCTTCGGCCTGGGCGGCTCCCGCGCCGCCGCGGAACGCGGGGTGTTCCACAACTCGCGCGTGCGACCGGACGGACGCGTCGAGTGGAAGCATCACTTCGCCCACCTCGCGGCGGCCGCGGTGAACGCCGGAGCGGATCCGTCGACCCCGGATGCCGTGCGTGCGGTGCTCGCGACGACCGGCTGGGACGATCTGGCCCAGGTCACCACCCCCCTCACCCTCGTCCGCGGCGAGCGCGGCTTCGTCACGGCCGAGGACGCCGACGAGTTCGCCCGACGCGCGCCGTCGGCGGACGTCCGCGAGCTGGCCACCGGCCACAACGCGCAGGAGGAGGACCCCGCGGGGCTCGCCGCCCTCATCCGCGAGATCGCATCGCTCGACTGACGTCGCACACCGTCATGAACGGCGTGCGGGGAATACCGGTGAAAGTAGGCTGTTTTCACCCCTGCACGGCATCCACAGCACTCGGATGCCTCGGCCTGCGAAAGGACATCCCCGCAATGCTGCGCCGCACCGCCCTCGCCACGAGCGCGCTCCTGATCGGAGCACTCCTGCTCACCTCGTGCACCGCCTCGAGCAGCGGCCCCGCCCCGAGCGGCGAAGCCGACCCCGACGCCACGCTCACCGTGCGTCTGTCGCTCGAGCCGTCGAACCTCGACATCCGTCACACGAGCGGAGCCGCGCTCGAGCAGGCCCTGATCGACAACGTGTACCAGGGTCTCGTGACCCGCGACGGCGACCAGGACAACGAGATCGTCCCGGCTCTCGCCACCGCATGGAACGTCTCCCCCGACGGCCTGACCTACACGTTCACCCTGCGCCAGGGCGTGACCTTCCACGACGGCAGCGCGCTCACGGCCGACGACGTCGTCACCTCGCTGCAGACCGCGAAAGACGACGCGACGATCCAGAACAGCGCGGACCTCGCCAACGTGGCATCCATCTCCTCTCCGGATGCCTCCACCGTCGTCCTGACGCTGGCGAAGCCCAACATCGACTTCCTCTTCGGCCTGACGGGCCGCGCCGGCCTGATCTTCAAGAACGGGGACACGACGGCCTTCCAGACCGCCGAGAACGGGACCGGTCCTTTCCGCGTGCAGACGTGGAACACGGGCCAGAGTCTGACGCTCGCGCGCTACGACGGGTACTGGGGCGACAAGGCGGGCGTGGCGCAGGTCGTGCTCGACTACATCCCCGACCAGAGCGCCGCCACCAACGCCGCGGTCAGCGGCGACGTCGACGTCGCGCTCGAGATCGACCCCGAGCTGCAGAGCCAGATCGAAGGCACCGGCAACTTCACGATCGAGTCGGGTCTGACCACGGACAAGGGCATCCTCGCGTTCAACAACCAGCGCGCTCCCCTCACCGACCAGCGCGTGCGCGAGGCCCTGCGCCTCGCCGTCGATCACAACGCCCTCGCCGAGACGCTCATCACCGCGCAGCCCCTGAACGGTCCGATCCCGCCGCTGGACCCGGGCTACGAAGACCTCACCGGCAGCGTCTCGTACAACCCCGACCGCGCCCGCGAGCTGCTCGCGGAGGCCGGGGCGGACAACCTGAGCCTCACGCTGACCATCCCCAACGTCTATCCCGGCACGCTGGCGACGTTCCTCGTGTCGTCCTACGCCGACGTGGGCGTGAAGCTGCAGGTCAAGCAGGTCGACTTCTCGACGTGGCTGACCGACGTCTACACCAACCACGATTACGACCTGAGCTTCGTGCGCCACGTCGAGGCGCGCGACTTCGGCAACTGGGCGGACCCGACGTACTACTTCGGCTTCGACAACACCGAGGTGCAGAACCTCTACGCCCAGTCGCTGGCGACCACGGACGCGCAGCAGTCCTCCGATCTGCTCGCCGAGGCGGCGCGGATCGTGGACGATCAGGATGCCGCGGACTGGCTGTTCCTGTCGGCTCCCCGTGCCGCGGTCGGGACGCACGTCTCGAACTTCCCGAAGAACTCCCTCAACGTGCGTCTGCCGCTGGCGGACGTGACGGTCTCGTCGGAGTGATCCGCTACGCGCTGACACGGCTGGGCCTGCTCGTCGTGGGCCTGGTCGTGGCCAGCGCGCTGATCTTCGTCTCCCTCCGGGTCCTCCCCGGTGACGTCGCCCAGTTGGTCGGCGGCACCCAGGCGAGCCCCGACCAGGTCGCGGCGCTGCGCGAGAGCCTCGGGCTCAACGTCCCGCTGTGGCAGCAGTACCTCGCGTGGATCGGCGGGCTCCTCCGCGGAGATCTCGGCACGTCGCTGCTCACCGGCACGCCCGTCGTCACGGAGCTTCTCGCCAAGGCGCAGGTGACCCTGCCCCTGGCGGCGATGTCGCTCGTCGTGGCGCTGGTCGTCGGCATCCCGTTCGGGGTGTTGTCGGTTCTCGGCCGTCGCCGTGCCGGCGGGACCGCACTGAACGTGGGGGCGCAGGCCCTCGCGGCCGTGCCGGTGGTGTGGGCGGGCATGATGCTCGTCGTCGTGTTCGCGGTCGGGCTCGGGTGGCTGCCTCCGCAAGGTTTCCCGCGCGCGGGGTGGAACGACCCGGGCGCGGCGTTCCGGGCGCTCATCCTCCCGGCCGTGACCATCGGCGTCGTCGAGGGCGCGATGCTGTTGCGGTTCGTCCGCAGCGCGACGCTCCAGGCACTCGGACAGGACTACGTGCGCACCGCGGCGGCGAAGGGCCTCACCCGCACGCGGGCGCTGCTGCGCCACGGCCTGCCCAACGTGGGCCTGTCGATCATCACGGTCCTGGGGCTGCAGATCGCGGGGATCATCGTGGGCGCGGTCGTCGTCGAGCAGCTGTTCACCCTCCCCGGGGTGGGGCGCATGCTCGTGGCCGACGTGGCGGCCCGCGATCTGCCGAAGGTGCAGGGCGAGCTTCTGGCGCTGACCGGGTTCGTGCTCGTCGTCGGCTTCGTGGTCGATCTGCTGCACCGCGTCATCGACCCTCGACAGCGGGAGGCTTCATGAGCACGCTCAGGCGCCTGTGGAGCCTCGGCACCGGCCGATTCGGCATCCTGATCGTCGTCCTGCTCGTCGCGGTCGCGTTCGTGTCCCTCTTCTGGACCCCGTTCGATCCCGGTGCCGTCGACGTCCGCGCACGCTGGGCGGACCCCTCGTGGCCGCACGTCCTCGGCACCGACGACAACGGGCGCGACATCGCCAGCCTGCTCATGGCCGGAACGCGCACGACGATCGTCGTCGCCGTGGGCGCGGGCCTCGTCGCCTCGGTGCTGGGGATCGCCCTGGCCGCCCTCGGCTCGCTCACGACGCGCTGGATCCGCGAGAGCGTGGCGGTGCTGGTCGACATCCTCATCGCCTTCCCCGTGCTGATCATCGCGATGATGATCTCAGCCGTCTGGGGCGGCTCGCTCGCCGGGGTCGTGTGGGCGGTCGGGATCGGTTTCGGCGTGAACATCGCGCGCGTGACCCGGCCGGAGCTGCGCCGCGTGCTGCACAGCGACTTCGTCCTCGCGGGACGCGCGAGCGGGCTCACCACGTGGCAGAACCTCACCCGACATCTCCTGCCGAACATCGCCCCGGTGTTCATCGTGCAGCTGTCGTGGGGCATGGCCGTGGCGGTGCTCGCCGAGGCGAGCCTGTCCTACCTCGGGTTCGGCGCCCCGATCACCCAGCCGTCGTGGGGTGTGCTGCTGAACGACCTGCAGAGGTACATCGCCGTCCGTCCACTCTCGGTCGTCTGGCCGGGTCTCGCGATCACGCTCACCGTGCTGGGACTCAACCTCCTCGGCGATGCCCTGCGCGAGGCCGCCGACCCCACGCTCGCCGAGCGCGCGCCCGCCGCCCGCACGCACGTGCCGGGGGTGGTCGCATGAGCCTTCGGGTGAGCGACCTGCGCGTCGAGATCGGCGGACGCGCCGTGGTCGACGGGGTGTCGTTCGCGGTGCCGGACGGGGCCCGGGTGGGGTTGATCGGCGAATCGGGCTCGGGCAAGTCGCTGACCGCCCTCGCGATCCTGGGACTGCTCCCCGACGGCGCGCGAGCCACCGGGAGCGTGCGCTGGAACGACCGCGAGATCCTCGGTCTTCCCGACCGCGAGCTCGCCGCCCTGCGCGGCGACGACATCGGCATGGTCTTCCAGGAGCCCCGCACCGCTCTCAACCCGCTCCACACCGTGGGTCGTCAGATCGGCGAATCGGTCCGCATCCACGAGGGCGTCTCACGCCGGGAGGCCCTCCGGCGGGCGGTGGCCGAGGCCGCGCGCGTCGCCCTCCCCGACCCCGAGCGCATCGTGTCGCGTTATCCGCACCAGCTCTCCGGGGGTCAGCGGCAGCGCGTCGCGATCGCGATGGCCCTCGCCTGCCGCCCGCGCCTGCTGATCGCGGACGAACCCACCACGGCGCTCGACGTGACCGTCCAGGCCGGGATCCTGTCGCTGCTGCGCTCCCTGGTCCAGGATGCCGGGATGTCGCTCGTCTTCATCACCCACGACCTCGCGGTCCTCGCGCAGGTCGCCACGCACGCGGTCGTCCTCGACCGGGGGCGGGTCGTGGAGGAGGGCGAGGTCGCCGCCCTGCTGCGCGCGCCGTCGTCCCCGATCACGCGCGCGCTCGTACGGGACGCGACGGCGACGCTGTGGCATCCGGAGATCGCCGGGGCGGATGCCACTCCCTCGGAGGCTCCCGCGGTCCCGAGCCGCACGCGCGGCGACGCCCCGGACGCCGGCGAGGAGACCCCGTGACCGAGACGCTCCTCCGCGCGCGCGGCCTCTCGCGCAGCTACCCCTCGCCCCGTCGCGGCTTCGGTCGGCCGGAACGCACCGTGGCGCTCGACGACGTCGACCTGTCGGTGCGGGCGGGTTCCGCGGTCGGTGTCATCGGCGAGTCGGGGTCGGGAAAGTCGACGCTCGTCCGCCTGCTCCTCGGGCTCGACGTGCCCACCTCGGGCACCGTCGAGGTCGATGGGCGCCCCGTCGACGCACGCGGCTCGGCGCGATCGCTGCACGGGCTGCGGCGCGCCACCGGGATCGTCTTCCAGGACCCGTACGCCTCACTCGACCCTCGGATGAGCATCGGACGTATCGTCGGCGAGCCGCTGTGGGCGCTCGGGATCGACGGCGACCGCCGGGCCCGCGTACGCGAGGTGCTCGAGCAGGTGGGCCTCGACGCCGACATGGCCGCGCGCTTCCCGCACGAGTTCTCCGGCGGGCAGCGTCAGCGCATCGCGCTGGCGCGGGCGATCGTGCACCGCCCGCGCATCCTCATCGGGGACGAGCCGCTGTCGGCGCTCGACGTGACGGTGCGGGCGCAGATCCTGCGACTCCTCTCGCGTCTGCGCGCCGAGGAGGACCTCACGCTCGTGCTCGTCTCGCACGACATCGGCGTGGTGCAGAACGTGTGCGACCACGTCGTCGTGATGAAGGACGGGCGGATCGTGGAGCAGGGGCCGACCGAGAAGGTGCTGCTGCAGCCCCAGGCGGCGTACACGCGGCAGCTTCTGGCATCCGTTCCGACGCTTCCGCGCGGGTAGTCGCCATGACAGGGGATTCTCGCGAGGACCGGAGAGCCGTGCCCGTCGAGCCGCGATTCGACGAGGCGATCCATGCGCCGACGAGGCTGCGGATCTGTGCGATGCTGCGGCCGCTCGAGGAGGCCGACTTCGCCTCCCTCCGCGAGTCCCTCGACCTCAGCGACGCCAATCTCTCCAAGACGCTGCGCGCTCTCGCCGAGCTCGGGTACGTCCGCACGGACAAGCAGTCGTCGCCGCAGCGGGCGGACGAGCGCCGGACCACCCGGGTGAGCCTGACGCCTCTCGGACGCGAGGTCTTCGACGCGCACTTCGCCGCTCTGCGCGCGATGGCCGCGCCGGGGGCGTGAGCCGGCGGGATCGACGGGCTGTGGACAAGGGATGCCGCGATGTCGGAGGTCGGCGCTAGCCTCGGCGCATGATCCCCGGCATCGTTCCCCCGTTCCTGCTCGATCGGCTCGCCTCCACCGACGATCCTCGTCTCGCCCGCGCGGCCGCCGCCGCGCGCAAGACCCTCGCGATGCCGCGCCCGTCGCGGCCCACGCGTCGACGGCTGCGACTGTCGATCGACGGCGACGCGCTCGTCGCCGAGGCGGTTCCGGCACCCGACCGGGTCGTCTCCGACGCGCGGAACACCGAGAACCTGCCCGGACGGCGCGTGCGCAGCGAAGACGAACCGCCCTCGGGCGACACCGCGGTCGACGAGGCCTACGACGGGCTCGGGGCCACGTACGACTTCTTCTGGGACGCGTTCGCGCGCGACGGCATCGACGCCGGCGGCGGGTCTCTGCTGGCGACCGTGCACTTCGGCGACGACTACGACAACGCGTTCTGGAACGGCGAGCGCATGGTCTTCGGCGACGGCGACGGCGACGTGTTCGTCGGCTTCACACGGTCTCTCAGCGTCATCGCGCACGAACTGGGGCACGGGGTGACCGAGGCCGCCGGGGGCCTCGAATACCAGGGCCAGTCGGGTGCGCTGAACGAGTCCCTGTCCGACGTCTTCGGGGCGCTCGCCGAGCAGCACCACCGCGGCGAGCGCGCCGACCAGGCGTCGTGGCTGATCGGTGCGGGGATCTTCGCCGAGGCCGTGCAGGGCGAGGCGCTGCGGTCGATGAAGGCGCCGGGTACCGCATACGACGACGACGTGCTCGGCAAGGACCCGCAGCCCGGGCACATGCGCGATTACGTCGAGACCGACGACGACAACGGGGGCGTGCACATCAACTCGGGCATCCCCAACCGGGCGTTCTATCTCGTCGCCGCCGAGCTCGGCGGTTTCGCGTGGGAACGTGCCGGACTCATCTGGTACCGCACCCTGACGGCGGGGACCCTCTCCCCCACGGCCGATTTCGCGGCCTTCGCTCGGGCCACCCTGGCCGCCGCGGCCACCGAGTACGGTGAGGAGTCGGAGGAGGTCGCCGCCGTCCGCGCCGCGTGGGCCGGGGTCGGCGTCGAGGAGGATGCCGCAGCCTGACAGCGACGAACGATTCGCGATCCTCGTCGTGCGCTCCGGCGGTATCGCGGGCTTGTCCAAACAGTGGCGAGCCGAGCCCGATCCCGACCGTGCCCCGCACTGGCGCGAACTCGTCGAGAGCTGCCCGTGGGATGCCCCGCCCGCACCGGCCGCGGGAGCCGACCGCTACCAGTGGCGCATCGAGGTGCACCGCGGCGACACCGCCGTGCACCGAGCCCGTCTGAGCGACGCGCAGGTCGAGGGCCCCTGGCGCTCCCTCGTCGACGAGGTGCGCCACGCCGCGTCGCCGGGTTCGCGTGCGCGCTGACGAGCGACCCGCGTCGCGCTCTCGCCGAACGCCCCGGGGAAGCACGAGCGCCCCGGCTGCGGCGTCGGCCGGGGGCAGGCGGATGCCGGCACTCACGGGTCGACACGGCTGCGGGGTCTTCGCCGCCACACCTCACTCGGATGAACGAACTCGCCCCACCGGTCGCGACGTCTGCGGCGGCTCCCCGACCTCGTCGACCGTGTGGCCGGTGCAGGTGTCGGCGAGGACCGTGGCCCGTTCGATCCGTGCCAGGGTGAACCACCGCATCGCGTCGCGCAGGCGGCACCACCCGATCAGGAACCATCGGCCTTCCCGCGACGCGAACAGCACGGGTTCGACGTCGCGCGTGGTCGTCTGCCCCGCAGCGGACGTGTATCTCAGCCGGACGACGCGTTGCTCGAGCAGCGCCTCCTCGAGCGCTGATCGCACCACCCTCGACCCCGACACCGGGGCGTCGACCCACACCCGCCCGGCGAGCTCTTCCGCCCGAGCCCGCGTTCGAGGGTCGACGACGTCCAGGATCTTCGCCACCCCCGCGCGCGCCAGGTCGTTGTAGGGCGCGTCGGGGTTCGCGGCGACGGCCGCCATGAGGGCGACCGCCTGTGCGGGCGAGAAGCTGACGGGCGGGAGGGACGAGCCCACCGCGAGCCCGTAGCCGCCGCCGGGGCCGGGACGCGACCAGATCGGCGCCCCGCTGCGCTCGAGCGCCGCGAGATCGCGCTTCACCGTCCGCACCGACACGGAGAACTCACGCGCCAGCCTTTCCGCCGAACACCCCCGGCTTCCGTGGCGACGCAGCATCTCCGTCAGCGCGTGAAGTCGCTCCGCCCGCTTCACCGGAAAGCCGATCGAATATTCATGACATGAATAGTGACATAACGCTGCCCAGGGCCCCGTCAAGACTGGGGTCATGAACATCGACACCGGCACCCCGCCCCTCGTCCTCCTCGCCGGCCATTGGCTCGGCGACTGGGCCTGGGACGAGGTCCTCGCTCACCTCCCCGCCACCCGCGCCATCGCCCTGACGCTGCCGGGGCTCGACCCCGACGACCCCGACCGCACGAACAGAACGGTCCTCGACCAGGCCGACGCCGTCGTCGACCTGCTCACGGACCTGGACGCGCCCGCCGTCCTCGTCGCGCACAGCGGGGCGAACGCCCCCGTCAGTGTCGTGTTGGACCGGCATCCCGAACTCGTTCACCGTGTCGTCTGGGTCGACTCCGGCCCCTGGAACGGAACGGCGTTCGCCGCCGAGCTGCCGGCAGAGGTGACGGATCTTCCCCTTCCGGCGTTCCCGGCCCTCGCGCAGCAGGCCAGCCTCGACGGGCTGACCCCCGACCTGCTCGACCGGTTCCGCGCGCGGGCCGTTGCGGAGCCGGCCCCCGTTCTGCGACAGGGCGCGGAGCTGAGGAACG
>JARBUN010000006.1 GCA_029239635.1 Microbacterium sp.
CGCGGTCGCCTCGCTGTCGCCGCTGCTGATCGTCATCGAGCGCGACTTCCCCCTGCCCGCCGCCATCGTGGGGCTGATCGGCATGGCACCGCCCGTGGCCTTCGCGATCTCGGGCTTCGTGACCCCCGCGATCGAGCGACGCGTGGGGCTGGAGCGGCTGGTGCTCGTCGCCGCGGTCGTCGCGGCGGTGATGCTGGGCATGCGGGCGGTGGCGGTCGACGCGATCACCCTGCTCGCCGCGACCGCCGGGATCTTCGCGGCGGTCGGTGTGGCCAACGTGCTGCTGCCCGCGGTGGTCAAGAAGTACTTCCCCGGGCGCATCGGCCTGATGACGACGATCTACACGACGACTATGGCGGTCGCCACCTTCATGCCGCCGCTGGTGGCCGTCCCGCTCGCCGAGAGCGTCGGATGGCGCGGCTCGTTCACCCTGTGGGCGGCGGTCGCCGTGGCGGCGGTGGTGCCCTGGGTCGCGATGAGCATGCGGTCGCGGGCAGCTCGCGCCGACGTCCTCGAGCAGCCGAAGACCTCGGTGTTGTCGCGGGTGGTCCGCGTGCCGCAGACGTGGGCGCTGGCGGCGACGTTCGCGGTGAACTCGTCCGTCGCGTACGGTCTGTTCGCGTGGTTGCCGCCCCTGGTGATGGGGGTGGCGGGAGTGGATGCCGCTGAGGCCGGGGGGCTGCTCGCCCTGTTCTCGTTCATGGGCCTGCCGGTGTCGCTCGTCGTCCCGCTGCTCGTCGTGCGCGCGCGGAGCGTCGCCCCGTTCTACGTCGTCGCCGTCGTGGGCGGGCTCGCCGGGGTGGCGGGGCTGCTCTTCGCCCCCGCGGCCGCGACGACGCTGTGGGTGGTGCTCATCGGCATCCCGCCCCTGATGTTCCCGATGGCGCTCGTGCTCTTCGGACTGCGGACGCGGTCGCACGACACCGCGGTCGCGCTCAGCGGGTTCGTGCAGAGCGTCGGCTACGGAATCGCCGCCCTCATGCCGCTCGCCATCGGCGTCACCCACGAGGTGACGGGCGGATGGACGGCAGGGCTCATCGTGCTCGGCGTCGTCATCGCGTGCGTGATCCCCGCGGGAATCGTCGTCTCACGCGGAGAGACGATCGAAGAAGCCTGGGAGCGCCGTCACGGCACTGCCTGGTGACAGCCGCGGACGCGGCCGGTGCAGGGCGCTGAGGCCCTACGCCTTCTCGTCTTCGTACTCGTCGGAGTACTCGTCCGCCCATTTGTCGACGTACGCGTCTTCACCCGGTTCGGGTGCGCCGAGTTCGCGCTCGAGCGCTGCGTAGTTCACCGAATAGGTGTCGTACTTCAGCTCACGGGCGATCTTGGTGTGCTTCGCCTTCTGACGGCCACGCCCCATGCGAGACCCCCTCACGATCGACATCGCAGGCCGTGCTCAGGGCCCTGCGTATTGCGGTTCCGGACCGAGCCGGTAAGAGTAACACCCAGGATATCACGGTGCCCCTCGCCCCCGACCGTCCGCGGTCCGCGAGCGGTCGCCGTCGACGAAGAGGAGAACGGCATGAGCGACCACGAGGCCGGGGCGGCGGCATCCGGAGCCGTCATCGCAGGAGTCGTACCCGGGCAATCGCCCCGCGTCGTGCGCGAGGCCGGGCGGTACGCCGCACTGGCGGGCGTCGAGCTGATCGTCGCCCACGTCGACACGACGCGGTTCGTCGCGTTCGAGGATCCGGACGGGTACGTCAACTCGGCGACGCTCGACGTGGCGGGCGAGGTCGCGCGGGCCGCGTTGGCCGAGGTCGAGAAGGATGCGACCGCCGCTCTCGCGGGGGAGGACGTGCGCTGGAGCGCGCGTCAGGTGATCGGCGATCCGGCGCTCGCGCTGATCCAGCTCGCCGACGAGGTCGGGGCGTCGCTGCTCGTGGTCGGTACACGCAAACGCGGTCTGGGGGAGTCGCTCCGCGAGTTCCTGACCGGGTCGGTCGCCGCCCGGCTCTCGCACCGGCAGCACCGTCCGGTGCTGGTCGTTCCGCTGGGAGAGCCGGTCGGCGCCCACGAGGAGCTGCCCTGGGAGTGACGGGTCAGCCGCGCATCGCGCGGGCGACCGCGTCGGAGGCCTGACGCAGCGCCGTCTCGATCTCGTCGACCCCGGATGCCGCGAGCTCGCCGCCCCGGGCCACGTGCGACCGCAGCTCCGAGCGGACGCGTCCGCGGAACTCGGTGATCGCGGCATCCGCGCGGTGCAGCTGCTCGCGCGTCCGGGAGCGGGCGTCGTCGACGGGGGCCGTCTCGGCGTGCTCGCGCTCCTCGCGCGACGCGGCGGCGAGGTCGGCGCGGAGGCTCCGCATGGCGTCCCGGACGCTCCCGCGCACCTCGTCGGCGATGAGGCGCACGCTGTCGGCCAGGTCCGCCTGGATGCCCTCGAGGTCGCCGGTGCGGGCCGCGACCTCGGCGCGTCCGGCATCCGTGATCTCGTAGACCGTCTTGCGACCGTCGACGGTCTTGGTGACGAGGCCCTCGTCTTCGAGCTTCGCCAAGCGCGGGTAGATGGTGCCGGCCGAGGGGGAGTACGTGCCTCCGGTGCGGTCGGACAGGGCCTGCATGAGGTCGTAGCCGTGGCGCGGCGCCTCGTCGAGCAGGCTCAGGATGTACAGGCGCAGACCGCCGTGCGAGAAGACCGGACTCATCACCACTTAGTTGGTGGGGCCCGAGCCGGAGCGGACGTGTCCGTCGATCTGCACCCGACCGCTGACCGTGCGGGAGACGTAGTTGGCCGGGAGGTCGCGATCGAGGCGGATCGTGGCGGCGCCGTTGACCGAGTTGAGCGCGATCGACTGCACGGGGCCGGTGGAGTCGACGAGCATGGCTCCCGAGACCGTGTCGATCGACGCCTTCGTGACGGCGCCGGTGACGGTGACGTCGCCCGAGACGCTGTTGGCGCTCAGCGAGCCTTCGAGCTCGCGCACCTGCACGTCACCCGAGACCGCGTTCGCGTTGACGTCTCCGACGAGGCCGTCGACGATGATGTCGCCCGAGACGGTGTTGAGCTTCGCGTCGGTTCGCAGGCCCGAGACGAGCGCGCTCGCGCTGACCACGCCGAGGGTGAGGGCGACGGCGCGGGGGACCGCGACGCTGACCTCGGCCTTCGGGCCGCCCGCGCCGAAATTGCGGAACACCTCGAGGAAGTTGTCCCACCGCAGCTGCGGGTGGTCGATCTCGAGGCGACCGTCGCTCATCTCGATGCGAAGGTCTTTGACGGTGACGCCGTGCACCTCGATGCGGGCGGTCGGCTCATCGTGGGCGATGACGTCGATCTGGCCGCCGACGAGGCCGATCTTCAGCTCGCGCACGCTTTCGAGGTCGATGACGCGCGTCTCGCCGGGGTGGACGATCCATTTCTCCATGGTGGGGCTCCTCACTCGCGATATATCGCGTTGAGAAGAGTATCGAGATATATCGCGTGTTCGTCAAGCCTGCCGGGATGCTTCCCGGGATTCCGATCGTCTCGACCACCTCCGCGTCGCGCAGGACGGGGGCCTCGAACGCGTTGAAGGGACCCGCAAAAACGGATGCCACGCACTCGAAGAGCACGTGGCATCCGGGGCGGGCGAACCCGCCGAGGGGGAAGGAGACGCGCACCCGAAACGCGTCGTCCTCCGAGGGGGTCAGACGGGCTTGCGTCCGCTGATCAAGCGGAACAACAGCACGATCAGGGCGATGAGGCCGACGACGAGCGCGACCCAAAGAAGGAAGCTCACAGCGGAGTTCAATCCGCCCACGATCGCGAGGACGATCGCGGCGACGATGATGATGATGAGGAAGATGTTCATGGGGGGCTCCTTGCTGTTCACCGCGTCAGGACACGGACCCGGGTGACTGGTTCTTCCACCGTGCCATTCCCTCGGGAAAAGGGCAGGGGGTTGACGTTGCTGGGAAAACGCTGTTAGCCGCGCTCGCCCGGTAACACGACCCGACGCCGGGCGCGGGTGGTGTCAACCCCGAGAGAGGCGGTCGCGCGCCGCCGTAGCGTCGGTGTTCCGACGGAAGGAGACGACCATGCCCCAGGGGCGAGGATCCAACAGTCTGAAAGACCCCGACCTCTACGAGGAACTGCGAAAGCAGGGCGACTCGAAGGAGAAGGCGGCGCGCATCTCGAACGCGGCTGCCGCGCAAGGGCGCGGTGCCGTCGGGGAGAAGGGCGGTCACGCGGAGAACTACGAGGACCGCACCGTCGAGGAGCTCAAGAAGCGCGCGAAGGAGCTCGGGATCACCGGGTACTCCGGCAAGAAGAAGGCGGAGCTGATCGACCTGCTCCGCAACCACTGACGCATGGCCCGTCTCATCCGCGTCCGTCCGTACGAGGACCCGGGTTATCGTCGTGTCCGCTCGGGGTCGGGTTATCGCTTCGTGGATCACACCGGCGCCGCTGTCCCCGAGCGGGAGGCCGAACGGGCGCGCGGTCTCGTCATCCCGCCGGCGTGGCGCGAGGTGTGGATCGCCCGTGACCCGAACGCCCACATCCAGGCGGTGGGGACCGACGAGGCCGGACGTCGGCAGTACACGTATCACGCCGACTGGTCGAAGCGGCAGGACAAGGGCAAGTTCGCCCGGGCCCTGCAGCTCGCCGAGGCGTTGCCCCGCGCTCGTGCGCGTGCGACTCAGTCGCTGCGCCGCAGCGAGATCGATCGGGAACGAGTGCTGGCGGTGTCGTTCCGCCTGCTCGACCTCGTCGCACCGCGTGTCGGCAACGCGCGGTACTTCGTCACGAACGGCAGCCGCGGTCTGACGACTCTCCAGCGGAGGGACGCCACGATCGAGGGCGATCTCATCCGCCTGTCGTTCCCCGCGAAGAGCGGCAAGCGCGCGGATCTGCGGGTGCACGACGCCGAACTGGCATCCCTCATCGAAGAGCTCGCGCTCGGGCGCTCGCGCGCAGCCCTCCTCAGCTACAAACGCGGAAGGCGGCGGGTGCCGCTGACGCCGGGCGACGTCAATTCCTATGTGCGCTCCCTCACCGGCGGACCGTTCAGCGCGAAGGACTTCCGCACGCTCCGCGGCACGATCATGGCGGCGGAGTCGCTCGCGAAGGTGGGCGCCGTCGGCGGCAAGAACGAGCGGAAGAAGGCCGAGGTCGCCGCTGTGCGCGCGACCGCCGAAGCGCTCGGAAACACCCCGGCCGTGGCGAAGTCGAGCTACATCGATCCGCGCGTCTTCTCGCTGTACCGCAAGGGGCGCACGATGGAGCTGGGCGGATCGAAGGACGCGGCGATCAGGCGTTTGATCCTCGGGGAGTGATCGCGTCGACCACGTCGGGGAGCTCCGGGACGGGCACCACCACGACGTCCTGGATCTTCCAGTCGAGGGTCACGCACCCCTCACGGGCGGTCTCGATGTCGGAGAGGGCGACCTTCCGGCGGTGCGGGACGACGAACGCCTCGATGTGGAAGACGTGCCCCTCGTCGCGCACCCGGCTCCCCGCCTCGCGGACCCAGGGGAGGCTCGCGAGGTACTGATCCACGCGCCCCACGAGCGGGTGCGGCTGCGCGTCGTCGAAGGTCGTCGCGCGGGCGTCCATCAGGTCGACGACGGCGGCACGCAGATTGCTGACGCCGTCGTGCACGATGCTCGCGGCGATGAAGAGGGCGGCCGCGGCATCCATCCACCACAGGCCGACGCCGATCCCGAGCACGCCCACGATCGTGCCGACCGACGTCATCCAGTCGGCCTTGTTCATGTCGGCGTCCGCGTAGAGCACCTTGTCGTGCAGCTCGCGCGCCAGGCCGAGCTTCATGCGGCCCACGATGACCGGCGGAATGCCCGTGATCACCATGACCGCGATCATCAGCCACCCGAGCCAGATCGTCGCGCCGAAGAGGTCGATGGTGCCGATCGTGGGGTGTTCGGCGGTGAGCAGCCCGATCCCGGAGTCGACGATGAGGAAGGCCCCCATCCCCGTGAGCGCGACCGCCGCGACCAGGTGGCCGACCGCGACCGAGCGATGGAAGCCGTACGGATGACGCACGGTGGGACGGCGGCGGGCCAGGCGTACGGCGATGAGGAAGGCGATCGGCGGGATGAACGACAGAAGATCTTCGATCCAGGCGGCTTTCATCGCCTGGGAGTTGCCGAGGACGAGGAACACGAGGGTCACGGTGACGACCAGGAACCCGAGGGTCACCCCCTCCAGGCGGACGGCGCGGCGGAGGACCTCGGCCTGCCGCTCGGGCAGCTCGGCGCGGCCGAAGCGCGCGCTCACCGCCCGACCCCCTCGGTGGCGGCCTCGGCGGTGAGGAACGTCTCGAGGCGTGACACGAACGCGTTCTCGCCGAGCGGGACGAGCATGACGATCTTCGCGGTCGACCCGTCGTCGAGGGTCACCTCACCGTAGGGGCGCGTCATCCCGGCCTTGTCCGTCCAGGGGGTCTCGTCGGTGAGGCCGCCGGCGACCACGTCGAGGTCGCCGTTCTCCAGGCCCCGGACGAGGGCTTCCTCCGAGCCGACGGTCCAGTCGATCTCGGCATCCAGGGTGTCGGCGAAGGCCGTGAGGGCGTCGATCTCGCTGCCGCGGGGCTGCTCGCCGTCGACCTGGACGAAGTCGCCGTTGGGCGTGATGCCGGCGTGCAGCACCCCGCCCTCGACGCGGTCCAGGGTTCCCTGCGGGTCGCGGGGGATCTGGATGCCGCAGCCGGCGAGCAGGAGGACGCACAGGGCAGCGACGACGACGGTCGCCGGTCTCGATCGGGGCATGACGCCGCCTTCCGTTGCAGGAACGCCCGGATTCTGCTCTGCCCGGGCCGGGGTGTCGCGGGGGTTGCGCGCGCCGCGTCCGCGTCTCTCGCGCATCACCCGCCCCGCGTCCCCGGCCGTCGAGTGTCCAAGACACGCCGCAACGCGATGACCGGTTACGGCGTGTCTTGGACTCTCGAGGGGGATCGGCGCGGGCGCGGTGCGCGCGGCGCGGCGTAGGGTGGCGCGGTGAGCATGTGGCGTGACGTCGTCCTCGTCGCCGTCGGCGGCGCGATCGGCACCGCCGCACGGGCGGGGCTCACTCTCGCCCTGGGCGATGACCTCGGGCCCGCGCTCGTGCCGCTCATCAACGTCGGGGGAGCGTTCGCGATCGGCCTCGTGTTCGGTGTCCGGGCCCGGATGCCGGAGTCCTCGCGCGCGCAACGGGCGCAGCTGTTCCTCGGCACCGGCGTGCTCGGCGGCTTCACGACGTACAGTGCGCTCGCCGTCGAGTCCGCTGACCTGACGCAGCTGTGGTGGGGCGTCGCGACGGTGATCGTCGGGACCGCGGCGGCGTGGGGCGGGGTGCTTCTCGGGCGGGGGCGCCTGCGCTCGCGGTGAATCCGCCGTCATCCGGTCGGTCGCGCTTGTCGACGCGGGGAGAAAATGGTACAAATGTGCCACTTACGCCGTGCGGGCCGTCCGCGCGGTGATCCGACCCGGAGGCTCAACGATGACCGCCGTCCCTCACATCGTCACGCTCGGTGCCCACGTGCTCGACACGATCGTCCAGCCCGTCGATGAGATCCCCGAAGGGCAGGGATCTCTGCTCGTCGACGAGATCGTCATGTCGGCCGCCGGCCCCGCGGGGGGAACGGCGCTGGTGCTCGCGAGACTCGGTGCCCGCGTCGTCACCAGTGGCTCCGTCGGCGATGACGTGATGGGGCGCGTGCTGGTGGGTCTCCTGGCGGACGAGGGGATCGACGTCGGCAACCTCCGCGTCGGGGAGCTCCCGACCTCGGCCTCGGTGCTGCCGATCCGCTCCGACGGGTCGCGCCCCGCCCTGCACGTCGTGGGCGCGAACGCCCTGGCGGCCGACATCGTCCCGTGGGAGGCGCTCGCCGCGGCCGACCACGTCCACGTGGGCGCCCCCGAACTCCTCGGGCCCGAGAACGTCATCGAGATCCTCGACTACGCGCGCGAGCACGGGGCGACCACCTCGCTCGACTTCCTCATCGGGGGCGAGCAGGCGTTCTACGCCCTGATCGAGCCGTTGCTGGCCCACACCGACTACGTGCTGCCCAACGCCGAGCAGGCACTCGGGTGGACGCAAGCCACCGATCTGCACGCGGCGGCGCACGCGATGGCCTCCGCGGGTGCCCGCGTCGTCGCGATCACCGACGGGGGACGCGACATCGTGCTCGTCGAGAACGGCGAACTGCGCGAGATCCCCGTCGTGCCCGCCGAGCCGGTCGACACCAGCGGCGGTGGGGACGCGTTCTCCGCCGGCTTCGTGTTCGCGAAGCTCCAGGGGCGCAGCTCCCTCGACGCGGCGCGCTTCGGCTCGGCGACGGCCGCTCAGGTGGTCGCCGGGGCCGGCACCTCGTACGGCACGTACGACGCGGCATCCATCGACGCTCTGCTGGCGACGGTGCCCCGGTGACGGGCGAGGGGACGACCCGGACCGGTGCGGCCGGCGCCTCGGGGTCGGTCGACGCGCCCGCCGGGGTAGGGGCCGGCGCACGCGCCGACACACCCGCCGGCGCACCCACCGACGCCCTGTCCGACGCGCGCATTCATGTCGCCGCCGTGTGCCGTGCGTTGGCCGCGGACGGGCTCGTCAAGGGGACCGCGGGCAACGTGAGCGTGCGGGTCGACGAGGGGATCGCCATCACCGCCACCGGGGTCGTCTTCGCCGATGCCGTCGCCGACGACGTCGTGATCGTCGGCGACGATCGACGCCTGCGGCAGGGGTCCCTCGCGCCCAGCTCGGAGCTCGACCTGCATCTCGCCGCGTACGCCGACGACGCGGTGGAGGCCGTCGTGCACACCCACGCTCCCGCCGCCGTGGCCGTCTCGCTGATCTCCGACCGCCTGCCCTGCGTGCATTACCAGCAGCTCACCCTCGGCGGCGAGATCGAGGTGGTCCCGTTCTCGGTGTTCGGCTCGCGCGCGCTCGCCGAGGCCACGGGGGATGCCCTCTCGAGCGCGAACGCCGTGATCCTCGCGCACCACGGCGCCGTGACGACCGGCCGCGACCTCGCCGATGCGGTCGCGCACACCGCGCTGCTGGAGTGGGCGTGCGACATCTACCTGCGTGCCCGCGCCGCGGGGGAGCCGGCCGAGCTCAGTCCCGCGCAGCAGGCCGACGTCGTGGCTGCGGCGGTGGCCACCGGATACGGGCAGAAGCACGAGGCGTGAGATGACCTTCGATTCCGTGAGCCCCCTCGACGGCCACGTCGTCGGGACGTTCCCCGTTCGCGACGACGATGCCGTGCGCGCCGCCGTCGCCCGTGCCCGACAGGGAGCGCGCGGGTGGAGGGCGAGGGGGTTCCGCGGTCGGCGCCGCGTGCTCGACGCGTGGCGCCGTGACATCGTCCTGCACCTCGACGAGCTCATCGCCGTCGTCCGCGCCGAGACCGGCAAACCGGCGGGCGACGCGCGGCTCGAGATCCTCCTCGCGCTCGACCACCTCGCCTGGGCCGCCGCACACGCCGAACGCACGCTCCGGCGCCGCCGGGTGCGCGCGGGGCTGCTCATGCTGAACCAGTCCGCGAGTCTCGGCTACCTGCCCTACGGGGTGGTCGGGGTGATCGGTCCCTGGAACTACCCCGTGTTCACCCCGATGGGCTCCCTCGCGTACGCGCTCGCCGCGGGCAACGCGGTGGTCTTCAAGCCGAGCGAGTACACCCCCGCCGTCGGCGACTGGCTGCGCCGGTCGTTCGTGCGGGCGGGGGGAGCTCCCGAAATCTTCGAGATCGTGACCGGGCTCGGTGACACGGGCGCCGCCCTGTGCCGCGCGGGTGTCGACAAGATCGCCTTCACGGGATCGACCGCGACCGGCAAACGGGTCATGGCCGCGTGCGCCGAGACGCTCACCCCCGTGGTGATCGAGGCCGGCGGAAAGGACGCCCTCCTGGTCGACGCGGACGCCGACGTCGAGGCCGCCGCCGAGGCGGCGGTGTGGGGGGCGTACTCGAACGCCGGGCAGACCTGCATCGGCATCGAACGCGTCTACGCGCACACGCTCGTCTACGACCGCGTCGTGCGCGCCATCTCCGAGCGCGTGCGCGAACTGCGCGCGGGGACCGACGAGGCGGCTCGGCTGGGCCCCCTCACCATGCCCCGCCAGGCCGACGTCGTGCGCGAGCACGTGGCGGATGCGCTCGCCGCCGGAGGCGTCCTCCGGGAGGGCGCGGTCGTCGAGACCGGGCAGACGCTCGCGCCGGTCCTCCTGGTCGACGTGCCCGAGTCCTCGACGGCGGTGCGCGAAGAGACCTTCGGTCCGACCCTCGTCGTCAACCGCGTGGCATCCATGGACGAAGCCGTCGCGAAGGCCAACGCCGTCCGGTACGGCCTCTCCGGCGCGGTGTTCTCGCGTCGGCGGGGCCCGGCTCTCGCCGAGCGCCTGCGCGGGGGCATGATCGCGATCAACTCGGTCATCTCGTTCGCCGCGGTGCCGTCCCTGCCGTTCGGGGGCGTCGGCGACTCCGGGTTCGGGCGCATCCACGGAGCCGACGGCCTGCGCGAGTTCGCGTACGCCAAGGCCATCACGCGTCAGCGCTTCCGCCTTCTCACGCTCACGACGATGCGGCGCACGCCCCGGGTCGACGCGCTCGTGCAGCGGATCATCCGCCTGCTGTACGGGTGAGCGCTCAGCGCACCGAGCGCACCCGCATCACGACCGCCGCGCCGAGCAGTCCCGTCACTCCGCTCGCGATGAACAGCCCCGGGAACCCGCCGAACAGCACCACCGCCCCGGCCCCGAGGAGCGGTCCGAAGGCCTGGGGGCCGGCCATGGCGATGTTCATGATGCCCACGTCCTTGCCGCGCGTCTCGGCGGACGGGAGCACCTGGGTCGCCAGGGCCTGATCGACGGCGAAGAAGCATCCCTGTCCGAGTCCGAGCAGCACCGCTCCCACGATCGAGGTGCTCTCGGCGGGAGCCACGGCCAGCAGCAGCGCGGCCAGCGCCTGAGCGACGCCGGATGCCAGGACGAACACCCGACGTCGACCGAGCACGTCGCTGAGCTTGCCGAGGGCGATGGATGCCACGATCGTGACCACCATGTAGATCACCGTCGTGAAGACGAGGAAGCCGGTCGGGTCGGGGACCCCGAGGGCGAAGGTGAAGAAGTAGAGGAGCATCGTCGTCGCGATGGCGTTGCCGAGGTTGATGAGCACGCGGCTCGCCACCGTCCAGGCGAAGTCGGGGTGGCGACGCGGGTCGACCCAGATGGATGCCAGCACCGACCGCGCCGTGAGCGGCCCCAACCGGGCGGCATCCGACGGGCTCAACGGCGCATCGCGCAGGCGCAGCACGAACGGCACGGCGAGCACGACCACGCTCACGGCGAGCGCGAGGTAGCCGGAGGGGATCGTGGTGAACACGGCGGTCACGAGCACGATCCCGAGGAGGATGCCCAGCGCGTTCGGTGCCGAGATCCATCCCGACACGAGCCCGCGCTGGTTCTCGGGGACCTGGTCGGCCATCACGGCGGTCAGAGCGGCCGACGCCATGCAGAACCCCAGCATGACGACCGTCCACATCACGATCGTGCCGACGGTCTCGGACTGGATGCCGAGGAGCGCGAGGCCGACGCCGGACGTCAGCGACCCGCCCAGGATCCACGGCCGACGCCGTCCGAACCGCGACCGGGTCCGGTCGCTGAGTGCCCCGACGATCGGGTAGGCGATGACGACGAACGCCCCCGCGACCGCGCTGACCAGGCCGTAGGAGACGAGCGAGGTGAGCCACTCGTCCGAGGAGTGCTGCGCGGCGATCTGCAGGGGGAGGAGCACCTGGACCGGCACGAGCTGCGCCATCCACAGGCCGAGCCACGCTCCGGCGAAGGCGGCGATCCAGCCGGCGCGCACAGGCCGGGTGGGTTCGGCGTACACCGCAACGGGGACCGTCCGGCCGTCGGCCGTCACCGACGCGCTCCTTCGGCGCGGGCGGACAGGCGATCGAGCGCCCACCTGCCGGCGTGGCCGACGGCATCCCGTGCGTCCTTCAGGGCCCCGCACGCGTTGAAGAAGCCGTGGATCTGGCCGGGGTGGGTCACGAGCGTCGTGTCCACCCCGGCCTCTTCGAGGCGTCGGGCGTATGCGATGCCCTCGTCGCGCAGCACGTCGAAGCCCGAGACGGCGATGTACGCGGGGGCGAGACCGCCGAGGTCGTCGGCTCGGAGGGGCGAGACGAGGGGGTCGTCGGTGCGGCCGCCGCCCCGGAGGTAATGCTCTGCGTACCAGTCCATCTGCGCGGCGGTCAGGAAGAAGCCGTCGGCGAAGAGCTCGTACGAGCGGTGCTTCTGCGAGAGATCGGTGACCGGGCAGAAGAGGATCTGGAAGGCGGGGGCACCCTCGGCGTCGTCGCGAGCGACGAGCGAGATGACCGCCGCGAGGTTGCCCCCGGCGCTCTCTCCGCCGACGCCCACGGTCTCCGCGGTGCCGCCGAAGCGGTGCGCGTTGTCCCGCGTCCAGCGGAAGGCGTCGATGCCGTCCTCGACTCCCGCGGGAAACGGGTCCTCCGGCGCCAGGCGGTAGCCGACCGAGACCACCGTCATGCCCGTCGTCTTCGCGAGGGTGCGGGAGGTGGCATCCGCGCTGTCGACGGATCCGAGCACCCAGCCCCCGCCGTGGAAGTACACGATCGTCCCGCGAGAGGGGCGGTCGAGGCGAGCCCGGTAGACGCGACCGGGGACGCTGCCCGCGCGCGTCGGGATCGTGATGTCCTCGCGCTGCGCGAGCCGGGTGGTGCCGGCGAACGTCCACGCCTCGAGCTCGATGTGGGCGCGTGCCTCGTCGAGGGGGAGGCGTTCGAAGTGGGCGCCCGGGGAACCGTTCATCACGCGCAGGGAGGTCTGCACCGCGGGATGGAGGGTGTTGCCGTCGATGACGACGGGGTCGCCGTTCACCGAGTGGAGAACGGGGGCGGGCATCGCCCCGAGGGCGCGAGCACCCCAGCGGAGCAGATGGTCCTGGGGGCGGGGACGGATCATCGAGGAACCCTTCTGTCGATCACGGCGATGGGGTCGACTATCGGGTTACTTTATTGCACAGACGTACTGTTTTCTGTACCCGTCGTGTGAATTCAGAGCGGACACCGAGATGGGCGCGGTCCAAACATGTACATTTGTGCCAATTAGTCCGCC
Source organism: Microbacterium sp. (assembly GCA_029239635.1). Classification (GTDB taxonomy): domain Bacteria; phylum Actinomycetota; class Actinomycetes; order Actinomycetales; family Microbacteriaceae; genus Microbacterium. Next base: position 13,064 of record JARBUN010000006.1, read on the forward strand.
GGGCGCTCTTCACTCAGGGACGACGTGGCGGCAAGGGTGACGAACCCGACGATGGCAGCGCGCAGGGCGTGTGCCAAGGACTGGAACTGGACCTCTTCGGAACGGGCGATGCGATGCAGGGCGAAACCGTCGATCAAGGCGACGACCGCGGCGGCGGCGTGCGGGTCGGTCACGCCGTTGCTGCGCAGGACCGCCGCAGCCAAGGCCCGCGTCTCGTCGAGGATGCGCTCCACGTGCGCACGCAGCGCCGGGTGGCGCGAGGCGAAGAGGTAGATCTCGAACTGCGCGACGGTGTTCTCCTGCGACTGGTTGCGCACGATCTCCACGAACTCGTCGATCGCCGCGCCCGCCCGATTCTCGCCGGTCTCCAGCAGAACACGGAACTGCTGCAGCCGCTCCAGCTCCGCCGCCATCGCGTGAGCCACGGCCTCGCCGATCATGTCGTCGAGGGAGTCGAAGAAATAGGTCGTCGACGAGTGCGGGACCCCCGCCGCCCCGGCCACCGAGCGGTGCGTGACGGCCGCGATGCCGCCCTCCGCGATGATGCGGAGCGTCGCGTCCAGCAGCAGTTCGCGTCGTGCGCGGCCCCGCGCCCGCATCGATCGGCTCGTCGTCTCGCTCACGCTGTCCTCCTCGCCGACCGCGCCGGTCGGTGCCACACCAGAAACGGAGCAAGCCTATGACCGCTTCCCCGAACGTCGCGGATCGCGCCCCGGCCGCCGAGGTCGACGTGATCATCGTCGGCGCCGGACTGTCGGGCCTGACCGCCGCTCACCGTCTCCGCCAGTTCGGCTCGACCGTGGCCGTGTTCGAAGCCGCGCCGCGGGTGGGAGGACGGGTCTCCTCCGCGGATGTGGACGGCGTCCACGTCGACCTGGGCGGCACCTTCGTCGGGCCGGGTCAGGATCGCATCCTCGCGCTCGCCGAAGAGGTGGGCGTCTCGCGGTACCGCACCTACGCGGCGGGCCGCAACGTCATCCGGTGGCGCGGCGAGCGTCGGCGCTACCGCGGAACCGTGCCGCCCATGGGGGCGAGCCTGCTCGATGTCGGCCGCATCCAGCTCACCCTCGATCGCCTCGCCCGTACGGTGCCGTGCGGTGACCCGGCCGCCGCCCCGCACGCGGCGGACTGGGATGCCGAGAGCCTCGGGTCGTGGCTGCGTCGCTCGCACGCCTCGTCGGCGGTCCGAGACCTCATCGCGATCGCGGCCCGGACGACGTGGGGGTGCGAGCCCGACGAGGTCTCTCTCCTGCATGCGCTGCACTACATCCATCAGGCCGGCGGCCTGTCATCGATGCTCGATACCGAGGGGGGAGCGCAGGAGGAGCACTTCGTCGAGGGGTCGCACGAGATCGCGGTGCGACTCGCCGCTTCGCTCGGGGAGGCCCTGCGCCTGAACGCTCCCGTGCGGCGCATCGAGACCACCGAGGCCGGCGTGCGGGTCTCCACGAGCGAGGAGCAGGTGACGGCCCGAGCCGTCATCGTCGCGATTCCGCCGTCGCGGCGAGCGCGGATCGAGTTCTCGCCCGCCCTTCCGCCCGCGCACACGCAGATGGCGCAGCGCTGGCCCGCCGGGGTGCTGTCGAAGGCGTACGCGGTGTACGAGCGTCCCTTCTGGCGCGATGAGGACCTGTCCGGCCAGGGGCTGTCCGACACGGGTCCCGCGTTCATCACCTTCGACGCCGGTCCCGCGGGCCCCGACGCCCCCGGCGTCCTCCTCGGTTTCGTCGGAGGGGTGTACGCCCGGGAATGGGACGGTCTGCCCGAGCCGGAGCGCCGCGCGCGCGTGCTGTCGTCTTTCGCGGACCTCTTCGGTCCGCAGGCTCTGGATGCCATCGGCTACATCGACCAGCGCTGGGGAGCCGAGCCCTGGGTCGGCGGGGGGCCGACCGCCGCCCCGGGGCCGGGTGCCGTCGTGCCCTACGCCTCCGTGGTGAGTGCGCCGGTGGGTCCGATCCTGTGGGCCGGCACGGAGACGGCGGATCGCTGGACCGGGTTCATGGACGGTGCCGTCCGTGCCGGTGAACGGGCCGCCCTCCACGCGCGCAGCATCCTGACCTCTTCCGAGACCGACCACGAGCAGACGGGAGCCATTCGATGACCTGGCGCCGCGAGTACACCCACCTGACCACCGCGACCCCGGAGGCCGTCTGGAAGCGATGGACCACCCCCGCGGACTGGGCCACGGACGACCCCGACCTGCGCGAGGCGACCTTTCCGGTCCCGCCCCGCGTGGGGGCGATCGGCCGGGTCGTCAACCACGGGACGCCCGCCCAGCGGTTCGTCTTCACCGAGCTCCAGCCCGGGGTGGCGATGAACTTCCGCATCGGGCTGCCGGGCGCGGTGCTCTCGTTTCCCCACCGCATGCGGCAGACCGCGAACGGTCTGTCCGTGACGCACGCGGTGGAGATCACGGGCCCTCTCGCCGCGGTGTTCGGGCCGCTGGTGGGACGCAAGATCGCGGCGGGGCTGCCCGCCGTCGTGCGCCTCGTCACGACGAACGCGCTCGCCGACATGGCCGCGCAGGGGTGAGTCCATGTCGATCGCGATCTCTTGCGCGTCGTGACGTAGTGGGACAAATGTGCAACAATCTGTGCAGGGTGACGACGGAGCACCCGTTCAAGGAGGAACACGCATGGCCGCTCGATACGACCTCGCCAAAGTGAAGCTCGGCAAGCTCATGACGGACCCGGATGCCGAGGCGATCATCCTCGACGTCATCCCCGACCTGAAGAAGAGCCCGACGTACCTCGTCGCCAAGACGCTCACCGCGAGTGCGGCCCTGCAGCTCGCGGCCGCGCAGATCGGCGCGGACAAGGCTGCCGAGCTCCGTCGCCGGGTCGAGGCGCTCGAGGCCTGAGCTCGCGGAGACGGGCGCGTAGATTAGCCCGCGTGAACCCGCTCGTCTTCGCCGCCGTCGCCCTCGCCGGGGGCGTCGGCGCGGCCGCGCGATACCTGCTCGACGTCGCCATCCGTCGCCGGACGGGGGAGAGCTTTCCGTGGGGCATCCTCGTCGTGAACCTCTCCGGAGCGCTGGTGCTCGGCATCCTGAGTCGCCTTCCCTCCGACGAAGCGTGGCGCTGGATCCTCGGGACGGGGCTTCTCGGGGGATATACGACCTTCAGTGCTGTGGCGGTGGCGACCGCGCTGTTCGCCGAAGAGGGGCGCACACGCACGGCGACGGTCTACGCGGTGGCATCGTTCGTCGGGTCGGTCCTCGCCGCTCTCGTCGGGCTCGCCCTCGGGTCGCTCCTCTGACGCGGCCTTCCGCGCGGCGGTGCGTGGGATACTGAGCGTCGATACATCTCTGTATCGAATGGTGCTCCCGAGAGGTCCTTCGTGTCGTATCTGGCCGTCCTCAGCCTGAAGAACCGGGCCCTCATCGCCCTCGTCACGATCGTTGCGGCGATCTTCGGCGGCCTCGCGTTGACGAACCTCAAGCAGGAGCTGATCCCCTCGATCCAGTTCCCGCAGCTGGCCGTCGTCACCACCTACCCCGGCGCCTCGCCCGAGGTGGTCGAAGCCGACGTGTCGACGCCGATCGAGAACGCGATCCGCGGCGTCGACGGGCTCGAGTCCACGACCGCCACGAGCACGACGAACTCCTCGATCGTCTCGGCGTCCTTCACCTACGGCACGGACCTCGCCTCGGCGCAGCAGAAGATCCTCGCGGCGATCGCCCGCATCAAGGATCAGCTCCCCGAATCCGCGGACACCACCGTGGCCTCGGCCAGCATCGACGACTTCCCGGTCATCCAGCTCGCCGTCACCGGGTTCAGCGATGCCGAGGCCGTGCAGTCGACGCTCCAGACGAGCATCATCCCCGACCTCGAGGACGTGAAGGGGGTCAACGGCGCGCAGATCGTCGGTGGCACCGCCCAGCGCGTGACGATCACGCCCGATGCCGGCAAGCTCGCCGAGCGGGGCTATTCGCAGCAGTCGATCACCGATGCCCTGGACGCGAACGGCGTGCTCTTCCCCGGCGGATCGATCACCGAGGGCGATCAGACCCTCACCGTGCAGACGGGCGCGAAGCTGACGAGCGTCGACGAGATCTCGGCGCTTCCTCTCGTGCCCTCGGATGCCGCGCAGTTCCGCGCCGGCGCGACCACGATCGCCGACGTCGCGAGCGTGGCCCTGCAGTCCGATCCGACCACGACCCTGTCGCGCGTCGACGGGAAGCCGGCCCTGACGATCGCCGTGACCAAGCTCCCCGCGGCCAACACCGTGGATGTCTCGCGCGGGGTCCTCGCGGCGCTCCCGGGCCTCGAGTCCACGCTCGGCGACGGCGCCACCTTCACCGTCGTCTTCGATCAGGCGCCGTTCGTGGAGCAGTCGATCGAGGCGCTCGCGCAGGAGGGCCTGCTCGGTCTCGTCTTCGCCGTCATCGTCATCCTGATCTTCCTGATGTCGGTGCGCTCGACGCTCGTGACCGCGATCTCGATCCCGACGAGCGTGCTGATCACCTTCGTGGGGCTCCAGGCGTTCGGCTACTCGCTCAACATCCTCACCCTCGGTGCGCTCACGATCGCGATCGGCCGCGTCGTGGACGACTCGATCGTCGTGATCGAGAACATCAAACGTCACTACGTCGGAGACGCCGAGAAGATCCCGACCATCATCCGGGCGGTGCGCGAGGTGGCGGCCGCGATCACGGCATCCACGATCACCTCGGTCGCGGTGTTCCTGCCGATCGCGTTCGTCGGCGACGTGACCGGTGAGCTGTTCCGCCCCTTCTCGCTGACCGTCACGATCGCGATGGCCGCCTCGCTCCTGGTCTCGCTGACGATCGTGCCCGTGCTGGCGTCGTGGTTCCTCAAGCCCGGGAAGGTGATCCGGGATGCCGAGGGCAACCCGATCGACCCCGAAGCCCCCGACGCGCCGCCCTCGCGTCTGCAGAAGGCGTACGTGCCCGTGCTGAGCTGGACGCTGAAGCACTCGTGGGTGACGCTCACCGTGGCCGTGCTGGTCCTCGGCGGCACGCTCGCGGCCGTGCCCCTGCTCAAGACCGACTTCCTCGGCGACTCGGGCCAGAACACGTTCACCGTCACGCAGAAGATCGGCTCGGCTCCGAGCCTGGATGCCGAAGACGCCGCGGCGCAGAAGGTCGAGGCCGTGCTGCTCGACACCCCCGGCGTCGAGACCGTGCAGACCTCCATCGGCTCGACCGGCTCGGCCCTGCGCGACGCGTTCTCGGGCGGCGGCTCCGGCATCACCTACTCGATCACCTCGCAGTCGGGCGTCGACCAGGTCGACCTGCGCGACCGTGTGCGCACGGCGCTGGAGGGGATCACGGATGCCGGAGAGATCGAGGTCGCCGCCTCCGGCGGGGGCCTGGGATCCACCGACATCACCGTCGACGTGAGCGCCGCGGACGGCCAGGCGCTGCAGCAGGCGAACGACGCCGTCGTCGCCGGTCTGCAGGGGCGCGACGGCATCGGCCAGGTCACGAGCAGCCTCTCGGCGTCGCTGCCGTACGTCTCGGTGCGCGTGGACCGCGCGGCCGCCGCCGAGCGCGGTCTGTCGGAGCGCACGGTCGGAGCCCTCGTGTCGAACACGATGCAGCCGCGTCAAGCCGGCACCGTCGAGATCAACGGCCGCGGGGTCACGGTCTACGTCGCCGCCGACAACCCGCCCGCGACGGTCGACGCGCTGCGCGCCCTCGAGATCCCGAGCGCCGGTGGCACCGTGCGTCTCGACGAGATCGCGACGGTCGAGCAGAGCCAGACGCCTCCCACGATCACCACGGCCCGGGGTCTTCGGACCGCGACCGTGACGATCACCCCGACCACCGACGACCTCGGCAGCTCCTCAGCCAGCGTGAACGCGGCGCTCGCCGACGTGCAGCTCCCCGAGGGGGCGACGGCGAAGGTCGGCGGCGCGGTGACCTCTCAGCAGGACGCGTTCGGCCAGCTCGGGCTCGCCCTGCTGGCGGCGATCCTCATCGTCTACGTCGTCATGGTGGCCACGTTCAAGTCGCTGCGTCAGCCGCTCGAACTGCTCGTGTCGGTGCCGTTCGCGGCGACCGGCGCGATCCTCCTGCTGCTGGTGACCGGGGTGCCGCTGGGCGTCGCCGGCATGATCGGTGCGCTGATGCTGGTGGGGATCGTCGTGACCAACGCGATCGTGCTCATCGACCTCGTGAACCAGTACCGTGCTCGAGGCCTCAGTGTCTACGACGCCACGGTCGTCGGCGGCTCACGGCGTCTGCGCCCCATCCTCATGACCGCTCTCGCGGCGATCTTCGCGCTCGTGCCGATGGCGCTGGGCATCACCGGGCACGGCGGCTTCATCTCGCAGCCGCTGGCCGTCGTGGTGATCGGCGGGTTGGTGTCGTCGACGTTCCTGACGCTGCTGGTGCTCCCGACGCTGTACAACCTCGTCGAGGGAGCCCGGGAGCGGCGCCTCGCGCGACGTGCGGAGCGCGCCGCGGACGGTGCCGGTGCGTCGGAGCCTGCGGCCGAGGTCGTCGCGGAGGACGGGCACCCGCTGAGCCGACGAGAGCTGCGCGACCGGCACTGACGGGCACGAGCCGTCGGCGCGGCGCGGGTCGGCACGTGGCCGTACGGCGCGGGGCGGCCGGCCGCGTGGCGGGTTCCGCTCCCTGCGAGGAGGGCGCCGCGACGCCTCGGGTCTCGGCATCCCGGTCCTCGGCATCCCGGACCTCAGCGCTCGCCGGGGCCGGCTCCTCCGCAGCCACGGCGGCGACGCCCGCCCGGGACAGCATCCACGTGAAGATCCCGGACCAGCCGAACATCGCGGCGAAGGCGATCACCTCGAAGAGCGCGAGGTTGATCGTGGCGGTGACGAACAGCCACGCTCCGGCGAACAGGAACACGAAGACGAGAGCGGTCGAGATCGCGAGGCGGCGGTTCAGGCGGTGCATCAGCACGGGCGTCGTGATCAACAGGGCGGCGAAACCGAGCACCATCATGCCGGCGACCTTGTCGTGCAGGTCCTTGTTGCTGTTCAGGGGCACGCAGCCCACGAGCGCGAGGTTGACCCCGATCACGGTGAGGCACAGGAGAGCGACCGTCGCGGCTCCCCGTCGACCCGCTCGGGATCCGAGTCGGCGCAGTTCGCCACGCACCCGCACGGCGTAGACGACGACGAGCACGCCGCCGACCTTGAGCGTGTTGTTGAACAGCGCGCCCGACACGTCGTGGAACGTCCCGAGCTGGCTGAAGTGCAGGTGCCACCACAGCGGATCGGTCGTGGTGAGGATCGACGCCAGGATGCCGCCCACCAGCACGATCAGGACCAGAGCGGCCAACTGCATGGTGGAGAGGGAGCCCACCCGGCGTGCCAGGCGGCGAGGTACCGCGAGCACCTCTCGGGGAAAGGCGAGGGAGGACGGGCGGGAAACGGCTGGTCGGACCGCGATGCTCATTTTCGGGCGCTTTCGCTGGGGGCGGACCGAAAGTCCCCCGGCGCCGCGAGACCCTCGGCCTCCGTCGGCTTACTCGGGTAATGCCGAGAATCGCGTCGCTTTGATCCCCGGCGTCGACGGAGACCGTCACGAGAATGGTAACTTTTCTGTCGCCCTGACAGGAAAGTCTTGACGGAAAATAAGCCCAGGTCGTGGGCGGAAAATATGTCCCCCAAAAGGGGGACATATTCATTGATTAAGCGCTAAACCGAATTCCCCACTCGCGCGTCATCGTCATTCCTGGCATCAATGCATGCACGTCGATTCCCGAGGCGAATGCATTCGCAGGCGCGGTCATCGGTTCGATGGCGACGGCGAGCGGCTGCCCGGGATAGCGGTCGGTCGTGAAAACCTGCGCCCAGCCGAATCCGGCGTCCTGCCACAGCTCGAGGGTGCGGCCGTCCGGGGCGGTGAGCGTGTGGACCGCTCGGCCCTCGGCATCCCGCTCCAGCCCGCGGTAGCCGTTGTCGAGCGACGCGTCACCGAGGCGGCGGCCCCCGCGCAGGTCGGTGCGGTCGTCGACGGGAACCTCGTCGACGGGGATGTTGCGGTCGTCGAGCACGAGGGTCGTCGTGCCGGTGGAGTTGATCACCAGGTCGGCGGTCGCGACCCCGCCGATCTGCAGGTAGGGGTGGACGCCGAGCGCCACGGGCGCGGTCTTCGCCCCGACGTTCTCGAGGTGGTGCGCGACGCGCAGGCCGTCGGGGAGCAGGGTGTACGTCACCCGGGTGCGGAGGTGGAACGGGTATCCCGTCTGCGGCACCACGTCGGCGCCGAGCACGAGGCGCTCGTCGGTGTGCTCGATCGGCTGGTAGGCGCCGAAGCGCAGCAGGCCGTGGCTGGCGTTGCCGAACTTCGGCTCGCTGATCGCGAGCTGCAGCTCCTCGCCCCCGAAGGAGTACCTGCCGTCGCGGATGCGGTTCGGCCAGGGGACGAGAACGACACCGGATGCCGCGGGCGTCGGCTGATCGTCCGGATAGGGCGGCACGAGGTCGATGCCGTCGACCGCGAGCGCGCGCAGGGCCGCGCCCACCTGGGTGATCTCGGCGGAGGAGCGGGGACCGCGCAGGGTGAAGCGCTGGCCGGTGGGATCGGCGGTCATGACGAGGCCTTTCGTGAGCGAGGCGGGCGTTGCAGCCACGGGTGCAGCATGCGGGTGACCCACGGGAGGACCGCGTAGGTCATGACGGGGGTGAGCATGAGGGTCGTCGCGAGCACGCGCACGACCAGCGGGATCTCGGGGAATCCCGGAATGAAGCCGAGAAGCCACGACGCGAGGAGGTTGGTGGGGAAGAAGCCGACCCAGATCGTCACGGCCTGCTTCCACCGCGGCGGCGCGGGCGGAACGGGTTGCTGCACGGGTGAGGTCTTGGCATCCGTCGCTTCCATCACGGAACCGAAGGAGGCGTCGAACCATCCCTCGATGCCCGTGCGCCTCTCGACGCGTTCTTCGCGCGCGAAAGGGCGGCCGGAATCGAGCCACCACTGGCGCTGCGAGGAGGTCTCCCACCCCTCGAGCGTGGTGATGTCTCGGAAGCGGTACAGCATGTACCAGAGGTCGCTCTCTTCGCCCGCGCGTACCCACCCCGAGCCGAGAAAGCCCGGGAAAGCGGTCGCGAGGTCGGTGCCGGCCTGCATCCAGGAGGTCGCTTCGGCGGTGCGCGTCGGGTCGATGCGCCGCTCGATCGCCACCGTGATGGGGTGGGCGTCGGTGTCTGCCATGCGTCCATCTTCCGTCAGCCGCGCCGCGTCCGTCGGCGCCGCCCGCGATGAGAACAGGGATGTCACGAGAACAGGCCGCTCGCCGCCCGATCGCCCTGTCGTCGTCGCATCCCTTGTTCTCGTGGCGAACGACGGGAGACGTGGATGCCATTCCCAGGCGCGACCTGTAGCGTAGGGCGGTCGGCTCTGGACACCGTGCGTGATGCGCGGATGGGTTTGTAGTCCAAGGGGCCGATGGACAGGACGCGATCGCGGCCTCGACCATCACTAGTGAATTGGCCCCCGGCCGACGAGAGTCCGGGTCTCGCACCGCCACGAGCGGTGTCGCTGTTTCGCGCGAACAGAACCCAGGAAGTTTCTCCATGCCCAAGAACAAGAAGCCCGCCGGCGGCCGCCCCGCCAAGAACTTCGAGCCGCGCTACGGCGCGCAGACCTCGTTCCAGGACCGCAAGCGTCGTCCCGGTGCCGAAGGTCCCGCCAAGCCCGGCAGCAAGAGCCCCGGCCACCGCGGCTACCGCGCCGAGCCCGAGGCCGCTCCCGCCAAGGGCCGCTGGAACGCGGCCGACCGCGCCGGCCGCACAGAGGCCCGCACCATCCGCACCTCGGCGCGCGACGACCGTCCGGCTCGTTCGTTCGACGACCGTCCCGCGCGTTCGTTCGAGCGCAACGATCGTCCGGCGCGTTCGTTCGACCGCAGCGATCGTCCGGCGCGTTCGTTCGATCGTGACGAGCGTCCGCGTCGCGACGACGGCGAGCGTCCCGCTCGCTCGTTCGACCGTGGCGATCGTCCCGCGCGTTCCTTCGACCGTAGCGATCGTCCCGCGCGCTCGTTCGACCGCAACGACCGCCCCGCGCGTCCGTTCGACCGTGACGAGCGTCCGCGTCGTGACGCCGGTGACCGCCCGGCGCGTTCGTTCGACCGTGACGATCGCCCGGCCCGTTCGTTCGACCGCGACGACCGTCCGGCGCGTTCGTTCGATCGTGACGAGCGTCCGCGTCGTGACGCTGGTGAGCGTCCGGCGCGTTCGTTCGACCGGAACGACCGTCCGGCTCGTTCGTTCGATCGCAGGGATCGTCCGGCGCGTTCGTTCGACCGTAGCGATCGCCCGGCCCGTTCGTTCGATCGCAACGACCGCCCCGCGCGTTCGTTCGACCGCAACGACCGCCCCGCCCGTTCGTTCGACCGCAACGATCGCCCGGCGCGTTCGTTCGACCGCAACGACCGCCCCGCCCGCTCGTTCGACGACCGTCCCCGTCGCACCGAAGCCCCCGGTCGCAGCGACTGGGCCCACGCGCCCGGAGGCTCCGCCCGACGCGATAGCGGCGGGTGGAGTGGGCGTGGGGAGAATGCGACGCCGAAGCGCTCCGCCGAGCACGAGCAGCGTGTCGACGTGGTTCACGAGCGCCTCCAGGCGCAGGCCGTCGACGCCGCGACGGCGACCGGCGCCGGCTTCGCCGAGCTGGGCCTGGGCGACAACATCGTCCGCGCCCTGATGAGCCTCGGAGCGGCCAGCCCGTTCCCGATCCAGGCCGCGACCGTCGCACCGATCCTGGAAGGACGCGACGTCCTCGCTCGCGGCCGCACCGGCTCGGGCAAGACCATCGCCTTCGGCGCCCCGCTCGTCGAGAGCATCCTCCGTGCCCAGGCCGGCCAGCGCCGCGAATTCGGTCGCGCGCCGAAGGCGCTCATCCTGGCGCCGACCCGCGAGCTCGCGCTCCAGATCGACCGCACGGTGCAGCCCATCGCTCGCAGCGTCGGCCTCTTCACCACGCAGATCTACGGCGGCGTGCCCCAGGCGCGCCAGGTGGGTGCGCTCAAGAAGGGCGTCGACATCATCATCGGCACCCCCGGTCGCATCGAGGATCTGCTGAAGCAGGGCAAGCTCGACCTCTCGCAGGTGCAGATCACCGTGCTCGACGAGGGCGACCACATGTGCGAGCTCGGCTTCCTCGAGCCGGTGCAGCGCATCCTCCGCGCGACCGCTGACGGCAGCCAGAAGCTCCTCTTCTCGGCCACCCTCGACCGCGAGGTCGCCGCTCTCGTCGACGAGTTCCTCGTCGAGCCGGCGGTCTACGAGGTCGCGGGCGAAGACCAGGACTCCGGCACCATCGAGCACCGCGTCCTCGTCATCGAGCACCGCGACAAGGCGCAGATCCTCGACTCGCTCGTCGACCGCGACGGAAAGACTCTCGTCTTCGCCCGCACCCGCGCCTACGCCGAGATGCTCGCCGAGCAGTTCGACGAGGCCGGCATCGCTGCGGTCGCGCTGCACGGCGACCTCAACCAGCAGAAGCGCACGCGCAATCTCGAGAAGCTGACCTCGGGCCGCGTGAACGTGCTGGTCGCCACCGACGTCGCCGCCCGCGGCATCCACGTCGACGACATCGACCTGGTCATCCAGGCCGACGCGCCCGACGAGTACAAGACGTACCTTCACCGCTCGGGTCGCACCGGTCGCGCCGGTCGCAGCGGCACCGTCGTGACCCTCATCACGCGTCAGCGTCAGCGTCGCATGACCGAGCTGCTCGACCGTGCCGAGATCGACGCGCCCTTCGAGCCCGCGCAGCTCGGCGACGACCTGATCGAGGAGATCTCGGGTCGCCAGCTGGCCGACGTCACGTCGTAATCCGCTCCGCGGATCCCGGAACCCCCGTCGCATCCGCGGCGGGGGTTCTCGCGTTCAGAACAGGGTGGGCTCGCTCGCGGGGGCGACACGGGGTCTCGCGGATGCCGAGACCCCGGTGCTGCGCAGCGGACCGAGGCTGCTGGCCGGCGGCGTCCGCGCGGCCAGGCCCGGTTGCGGGCGCCCGCGAGGATGGTCGTCCTCGTCCCACCCGTCGAGACGATGCATCCGCAGCAGGGGGCGCATGCGCTTGCCGAGCCAGGTGCGGTAGGCCTTCGGCGCCGTGACGGAGACACCCGGGTACAGCCCGCGGTACGACGACACGAGATGCGGATGCTCCCGCTCGAGCCACTGGAGGAACCACTGCTTGGCGCCGGGGCGCAGATGCAGGGCCCCGTAGACGACGCGGGCCGCGCCGGCCGCGCGGATCCGCGCGAGGGCGTCGTCGAGGGCGGCGACCGAGTCGGTGAGGTGCGGCATGATCGGCATCAGGAACACCGTCACCCGGAACCCCGCCGCCGTCGCCGCCCGCACGGTCTCGAGCCGTGCCTCGGCGCTGGGCGTGCCGGGCTCGATCGAATGCTGCAGGGCGTCGTCGAAGACGGCGATCGACATCGCGAGAGAGACCTTCACCTGCTGTGCCGCGTCCGCGAGCAGGGGGAGGTCGCGTCGGAGCAATGTGCCCTTGGTGAGGATCGAGAACGGGGTGCGGTTCTCGGTGAGCGCGCCGATGATCTCGGGCATGAGGCGGTAGCGGCCCTCGGCCCGTTGGTACGGGTCGGTGTTCGTCCCGAGCATGACCGGCTCGCGGGCCCAGGACCCTCGCCGCAGTTCGGTGCGGAGCACCTCGGCGACGTTGACCTTCACCACGATCTGCGAGTCGAAATCACTCCCGTAATCGAGGTCGAGATATTCATGGGTTTTCCGGGCGAAGCAATAAACGCACTGATGATTGCAGCCCCGGTAGGGATTCACCGTCCAGTCGAACGGCATCGCCGAGACGCCCGGAACGCGATTGAGCGCGCTCTTGCACAGCACCTCGTGGAAGGTCATGCCGGCGAACTCGGGCGTCGTGACCGAGCGCACGAGGCCGTCCATCCGCTCCATTCCCGGGAGCGCCGCGGTGTCGTCGACGCCGAGTTGCTGACCTTGCCACCTCATCTCCACATTCGAACACAGATTCGATTGTGGAGCAAGCGAGCGTGTTTCGAAATCGTACGGAAGATCCTCAGGGGTGGTACGACGCGCCGTAGGCGGTGTGGACGTGATCGCCCGGCGACCCCGAGTCCTCTCCCCGTGCGCCGAGCAAGAGCCGCGTGAGCGCCGCTCCCGACGACAGCAGATCGTCGACCGCGGCCTCCAGATCGGCATCCGTCACCCCGGTGCCGTCACCCCGGACGGCGGCGATCAGCACCGTGCGCCGGATGAGCTCCTTCGCGAAGGAACCCGTGGTGCCCTCGGCGCGGTCGGCCGCGGCATCCAAGGCGTGATCCGGCAGCGTGAGGTCGGCGGCGTACCGGCGGAAGAGGCGTCGCCGTGCCTCGGGCCCGGGAAGCGGGATCTCGACGCCGAGATCGACGCGACCCGGTCGCGCGGCCAGCGCCTCTTCCAGGATGTGCACGTGGTTGGTCGTCATGACGAAGGCCACGTCGGCGTCGCCTTCCAGCCCGTCGAGCGCGTCGAGCACCTCGAACAGGATGGGCTGCGGCGAGTATCCGCGATCGGCGGCGACGAGATCGATGTCCTCCAGCACGACGAGCGACGGCGGGAACGTGCGGGCGATCTCCGCCGCGGCCGCGATGAACCGGATGCTCGAGCCGGTCAGGACGACGGCGGTCGTGTCCGGGGTCCGCGACAGGAGGTGCCGGACGGTGAGGGTCTTCCCCGTCCCGGGCGGTCCGTAGAGCAGCACGCCGCGCTTGAGATGCTGTCCCGCGGCGCGGAGGGCGTCGCGGTGCTCGCCGACGCCGACGACGTGCTCGACCACCCGCTCCAGCACCCCGTCCTCGAGCACGATGTCGTCGGCACGCACGTCGGGGCGATCCAAGAAGGTCGCGCCCGCGTCGTGCCCGTACTCGGTCGGGACGAACGAGAGCACGCGCCCCTTGAGGACGCTCCTCTCGACCATCAGGCGCCGCAGCTCGGTGATGAGAGCGGTGGCGGCATCCTGGTCCGCGCTCAGGATCTCCAGGCGCGCGCTCTGCTCGCCGTGGCGCGGTGAGGCACCGCGTTGCACGATCGCGATCGGGTGCCCCGCGAACGAGAGCAGGCGGACGCCGAAGGCCACGACGCGGCGCTCGGTGTGCGGACCCGTCGCCCGCATCTCGTACGACACCGGCCCCGGGGCGAAACGCGTGTGGGCGTTGCTGATCAGATCGGCGACCGACGAGTGCAGGCGCTGCTCGCCGCCCGTGACCCCGAGGAGGGTGCCGTCACCTTCCGAGGTCAGCTCGTCGAGGGCGAGATCGGCGTCGACGAGCCGGTGCGATGGCACGGATTCGGTCAGGACCGGGACGGATGCGGCGTCGACTCCGAGGTGCTCGCTGAGCGCTGCCCCCAGCGGCGTGCGCTCTCCCGCGGCTTCTGTCGCGGCAAGCCGATCGACGCGCTGCAGGTAGCGCTTGACGACGCGCATGAGCTCGCGGTCTTCGTCATCGAGCATGATCGCTCTCCCCCCAAGATCGTGACACGGTCCTCCTCAGCGTGCCCCTGGTGCCCGCGGGCCGCAACCGGGAATGAGCCGGGCGAGCGGGGGCCGGGTCGACCCGGGTGACCCCGCGGGGGACAATGGACGGAATGACTCCCTCCGATCCGACGTTCCCGACCCGCCGCGCCGCGCGCGCGGAGGCCGAACGTCGGGCGACGGCGGCGATCCCGATCCCCGAGCCCGAGCCCGGACGGCGACGGTCCACCTTCGAGCAGCCCGCACCCGAGGCCGGGCACTCGGCGCGCGAAGAGCGCGTGGCGGAGGAGCTCACCGGCACGCGCGGGGCCGAGCAGACCCCGACCCCCGATCCCCTCTCGCGTCGCGCTCTGCGCGAGAAACCGCGCGCCGCCCTGGGCGCTGCCCTGGGCGCTCCGCTCCTGCGCCGCCGCCTCGCGGTCGCCGTCGCGGGGGTCGTCGTCGTGGCGGCGTGCGCCATCGCGGTCGGATTCGCCGCCTCCGGAGGAGGACAGGATGCCGCGGGCCCGGCCAACGCCGCCGGCCCCGACGCGGTGGCCTCGGTCCAGGGGCCACCCGCCGTCCCCGACGAGGGCCTGCCGGTCCCGACGTTGGCCGCGGCGCCCGCCGCCGCGACTCCGTGCGACAACCCCGCTTTCACCGCCGCCCTCGCGGCGAAGGACGATGGAGCGGCGATCGCCGCGGCCGGGGGCGGGGCGGCGTTCCGCGACGCCGTGGCATCCGGAATCGCCCCGTGCGTCTCGCTGAACGACCCGACGCACCAGTGGGTCGTCGTCAACAAGCAGCGTCCCTACGACCCCGTCGACTGGCGTCCCGACGACCTCGTCATGCCCGACGGCGTCCGCGCGCTCGAGCAGAGCGCGATGCGGTCGTCGGCGGCGAAGGCCCTCACCACCCTCGTGCGGGCGGCGGACGATGCCGGCGCGGGCGAGATCGGCTACCTCAGCGCCTTCCGCTCGTACGCGACCCAGCAGGAGACCTACGCCGGCCGCGTCGCGGTGGGCGGGGTCGCGGCCGCCGACCGCGAGAGCGCCCGAGCGGGTTTCAGCGAGCACCAGTCCGGCCTCGCGGTCGACATCGTTCCGTGCAGCGGGTCGTGCGGGTCGCTCGACGACGTCGCCGGCTCGTCGCAGGGCGCCTGGGTGCGCGAGCACGCGTGGGAGTACGGCTTCGTCATCCGCTACGTGGACGGGCAGGAGAGCGTGTCCGGGTACGAGCCCGAGGCTTGGCACCTGCGGTACATCGGCCCCGAGCTCGCCCAGGCGTACCACGACGGCGGCTACACGACTCTCGAGGCGTTCTTCAACCTTCCGGCCGCGCCGGGCTACTGACCCCGGCGCGTCAGTTCACGACGCCGTTGCTGCAGGTCTGCTGCGCCGCGCTCGAGCCGGTGATCGATTCGGGCAGGGCGACGGCGCCCGTGGTCGGATCCACCGTTCCCGCCTCGACCTCGGGGGCGTCGGTCGGCGCGGCGGTCGCGTCGGGGGAGGGCTCGGCGACGACGCCCCCGTTCGCGCCCACCTCGCCGGTGACCTCGATGGCCTGGTTCGCCGAGAGGGCGTCCCACAGCACCTGCGCCGCCGCGTAGTTCGGCTCGACCCGGTTCGCGTCGGAGCTCGCCGTCACCGTCGGGTACTGCACGAACACGATGTCCTCGAACGGCACGTCCTTCACCGCGGACGCGATCTGCACGAGGGTCAGCGGGTTCGTGAGGCTCTGGGTGGGCGTGACGTTGCGCAGCCCCGTGGATGCCAGGCGGAACACCGTCGCGGGATTCGACAGGACCTCCTCGCTGACGAGCTTGCGCGCCAGACGCGACATGTACTGCTGCTGGTTGCTGATGCGCGCGAGGTCGCTGCCGCCGACGCCGTAGCGGGTGCGGAGGAACTGCAGCGCCTCGTAGCCCTGGATCGTCCGGGGGCCGGCGGGCCAGTCGATCGCGGTGTTCTCGTCGCGCATGGGACTCGCGAGGCAGATCTCGACGCCGCCGATCGCGTTCGTGATCTCGATCACCCCGCCGAAGGTGACCATGGCGCCGAACTGCACCTGCTGCTCGCTCATGTCCGAGATCGCGGTCATCACGCACGACAGGCCGCCGTAGGAGTAGATCTCGTTGATCTGCACGTAGCCGCCGCCCCAGCGGTCCCCGTCGGGGGTGTCGCACGCGGGGGCCTCGAAGAGCAGGTCGCGGGGGAAGGACACGACGGTGACGCGACGCGGGGCGTCGGAGATGTGCAGGAGGATGTTGACGTCGTTGAGCTGGCCCTCGGCATCCGGGCCCTCGCACCGCTCGCCGAACAGCGCTTTCAGGTGCTCCTCGCACGCGTCGATCCCGACGACCATCATGTTCACGCCGCCCTCGAGCTGTCCGAGGTCGGGCGGAATGGCGGGCTGGTTCTCGACGGCGACGGCTTCGGCCACGTAGTCCGACGTCAGGTCGACCGCGGTGTAGGCCGTGACCCCGACGACCGCGACGAGCACGACCGTGGCCGCGACCGCCAGCAGTTTGCCCAGCTGAGAGAGCGGATGAGGGGAGCGCAGACGAGCGTGTTGCGCGACGGTGCGACGGCGCCGGGGCATGGCTTCTCCTCAGGTTTCCCCGATTCTAGGGGGAGGGATGCCACGGCCGACGGCACGCGGACCGCTCAGAACGGACGCACGACGACGAAGACCGCGACCGACACCGCCCAGAACACCGCGACGAACGCCGTGTCGCGTCGACGCCAGGGAACCAGGTGCCGCTCCGTGCGGTCGGGGTGGGCGCCGAAGGCCCGGGCGTCCATGGCGAGGGCGACCCGCTCGGCGTGACGGATCGCGCCGGCCAGGAGCGGGACGACGTATCCCGGTGCCGCCCAGACCCCGCCGCGCGCGCCGCGCACGCGGTGCGCCTGCCGGATGACGGCGAGCTCGTGTCCGAAGCGCGGGACGAAACGGATCGCCGCGAGAGCCGCGTACCCGATGCGGTAGGGCACGCGCAGCTGCTGCACGAGGGAACGGACGAGGTCGGTCCCCTCCGTCGTGAGCCCGCCGAGGAAGGCGAGCGCCATGATCGACGCGAGGCGCAGACCGGTGGCCAGACCCACCTCCACGGCCCCCGCCGTCAGCGACACCCCGCCGACCCGGAGGAGCTCGGTCGTTCCCCCGACCCGGGCGGGGTCGACCCACAGGGCGAATCCTGCGGCGACCACCACGATCGCGACGGGGATCACCCCGAACAGGATGCCGAGCCCTCGACGCGTGAGACGCGCGCCGAGCAGCAGCGCGGCATACGCGAGGCCGAGGAAGACGAGCGGCGTGGACAGGTCGCGCACGAAGACGAGGGCGATCATCGCGGGCGCGGGACCGGCGATCTTCGCCAGGGGGTTGAGGGCCGCGAGCCCGCGTCGCTCCCGGGGCCGAGCGGCGACGACAGAGGTCATCGAGCGCCCCCGGGAAGATCGCGCAGCCGGGCGACCGACGTGAGCTCCGGGTGCCGCCGCAGCCCCGCGAACGCTTCGCGGAGCGGCGGCGTCCGCAGCCCCGCCCGCGCGATGAGGGCGTCGTCGGAGAACACCTCCGCGACGGGGCCGTCGGCGGCGAGGCGTCCCCCGTCGACGACGACGAGGCGGTCGGCGTGCTCGGCGACCACCTGCATGTCGTGCGTGACGACGACGATCGTCGTGCCGTTCTCGCGCAGGTCGTCGAGCAGCGTGAGCAGCTCGTCGGCGCGGGCGCGGTCCTGACCGAACGTCGGCTCGTCGAGCACGAGCAGCCGCGCGCCCCCGACGAGCGCGGTCCCGACCGAGAGCCGCCGCTTCTGGCCGCCGGAGAGCAGGAACGGATGGATGTCGGCCTTGTCGGCGAGGCCGAAGCGCGCGAGCAGCTCGTCGGTGCGCCGCCGCACCTCGGCGTCGCCGAGACGCTGGGCGCGCAGCCCGTGTGCGATCTCATCGAACACGGTCGTCGCGATGAACTGATGCTCGGGGTTCTGGAACACGAACCCGACGTGCCGCGACAGCGTGCGGGTGCCGGTGCGGCGCACGTCGAGACCGTCGATGCGCACGGCCCCGCGCGGGGGACGCAGCACCCCCGCGATCGCCTGGACCAGCGTCGTCTTGCCGGCGCCGTTCGCCCCGACCACCGCGACGAACTCGCCCGCGGCGACCTCGAGATCGACCCCGTGCAGGATCGGCGTGCGCCCGCGCGAGAGTCGCAACCCCTCGACCCTGACGAGAACGTCACCGCGGTCGTGCCCGCGCGGACGGGGAGCGGATGCCACGCCCCGGGCGGGCATGTCCTCGAGCGCTTCCCGCAGCTCGGCGGGGGTGAGCGGCAGACGCCCGAACGGGTAGCCGGCGTCCCGCAGGCGCAGCGCCGCGAGCGTCGCCGTCGGCAACCAGACGCCGAGCGCGTGGAGGTCGGTGGCGCGAGCGCGCAGCACCTGATCGACCGGACCGTCGGCGACGAGGCATCCGTCG
This sequence comes from Microbacterium sp., assembly GCA_029239635.1. GTDB lineage: Bacteria > Actinomycetota > Actinomycetes > Actinomycetales > Microbacteriaceae > Microbacterium. The sequence continues at coordinate 31,979 of JARBUN010000006.1, forward strand.
CCGTCCAGGACGATGACGCGTTCGACGAGTCCGATCGCCGCGTCGAGGTTGTGCTCCACGAGGATCAGGGAGCGGTCGCCCTCGGCGACGACGTCGCGCAGCGCCGCGTACACGTCGTCGACGCCGCGGGGATCGAGGTTGGCGGTGGGCTCGTCGAGGACGAGCACCGGCGAGCCCACCGCGAGCGCGCACGCGATGGCGAGGCGCTGGCGCCCGCCTCCGGAGAGGACGTCGGGGGAGTCGTGGCGCCGCTCCCAGAGCCCCATGCGGCGCATTGCCGCCTCGGCGCGGGCGAGGACGACGTCGACCGGCAGCCGGAGGTTCTCGGGGCCGAACGCGACCTCGTCGAGCAGCGTTCCGGTGACCAGCTGGGAATCGGGATCCTGGAACACCATGCCCACCGTGGTCGCGAGCTGGGCGGTCGTCGTGGTCGCGGCATCCTGTCCCGCGACCCGCACCGCGCCCTCGACCGTGGCGGGCACGGAATGCGGGATCAGGCCGTTCATCGCGAGCGCGAGCGTCGACTTGCCGGAACCGCTGGGGCCGAGCACCAGGACGACCTCGCCGGGACCGACGTCGAAGCTCACGGCGGACGGCGTCGCCACGAGCGCGTCGAGGTGCGTGATGGCCACGTCGCGCAGGCTCAGCAGAGCGTGGGCGTCCGCCGCGGCGGGGGCGGCGGCGGGGTGGGGGCGAGTGGTCACGGGCGAGTCCTCGGGAACGCGTACGCCCCCAACTTAGTGCGCCCTAACTCGGGATGTCCGCGCTCATCTCGGCGTCGAGAGACCCCGGGCGACGCCGGCGCCGCGCAGGCCCGAGCCGATGCCGAGCCCGACAGCGGTCCACGCGAGCGGGCCCAGGATGCTGATCGTCACCGCCGCGACGCGCGAGATCGGGGCGAGGCTCGCGATGTCGCCCGCGAACCACACGGGTACGGCGATGACGACGCCGACGATGACCGCGGAGATGAAGAAGCGGGCGGGAGCCCACGAGCGGTAGCGGGTGAGGGCCGCGACCCCCTCCTGGATGCCGCCGATGAGGATCGCCGTCCCGAGGAAGCGGAAGGTCCACTGCGGCGCCATGGCGCTCGCGACGAGGGCGGCGAGCACGTGCGTCACGAGCGCGACCCAGGGCCTGCGGATCACCTGCTGCGCGATGATCCCGGGCAGCACGTGCGAGCCGAGCACCAGACCGTACGCCCACGGCGCACCGGCGAGCACCGCGAGGGTGAGCCACCCGGCGGCCCCACCGAGGATCCCGGTCCCCACGCCGATCGCCGCGCAGACGAGCAGCACGCGAGTGGAAAGGACGGATGCCGTGGCCATGGCCTCAGCGTATCGGGCGTCCTCTCCCGCCCCTCCCGCTTATCTCGCCGGTTGAGTGTCCAAGAAACCCGGGAACGAGACGCACAATTTCCGGGTTTCTTGGACACTCGACGAGGTCAGTGCCACCCGGGACGGGGTGGAAGGCCGCGGGGTCACCGTCGGCGGCGGGGCGTCAGGCGCACGGCGGGGAGCGGCGGAGCGGGGATGCGCTCCGGGCCGTGGTCGATGACCTCGCCGAAACGGGGAGAGTGCGCCTCCCAGGCCTCGCGGGCCTCGACGATCTCGTCGTGCGTGCGGCCCACGAAGTTCCACCACATGACGATGTCGGCCTCGAAGGGCTCCCCGCCGAGGAGGAAGACGCGAGCGCCCTCGCGGCTGACGAGGTCGACGTGATCGCGGCCTTTGCCGAGGTACAGCAGGCGGCTCCCGTCCACCGAGACGGAGCCGTCCCCGGCGTCGGCGAGGGGCTCGGAGCGTCGCGCAGCGTCGGCATCGACGGCATCCATTCCCGTCTCGACATCGATGGTTCCGGTCATGCCGTGGAGCGCATGCTCCCATTCGGGCCGGAGCGGGAGTCGGACCCGCACCCCTGCGGGGAGTCGGATCTCGGCCCCGACGATCGGGGTGTGCACCGTCGCGGGGGAGCTGACATCACCGAGCTCGCCCATGACGACGACGGCGTCGGCGCCCTCGCCGAGGTCGAGGACGGGGAGGTCCTCGTGGCGCTCGAACGCCGGTCCGCCGTGGCGGCGGGCCTCGGGCAGCGCAACCCACAGCTGCAGGGCGTCGAGCGCGACGGGCCCCTCGCCGAGCGAGTACTCCGAGTGCGCGATGCCCTCGCCGCTGGTCATGAGGTTGAGCGCGCCCGGACGCACGACGACATCGCTGCCCACGGCATCCCGATGGCGCACCTCGCCGATGATCGGCCACGTCACCGTCTGCAGCCCGATGTGCGGGTGCGGTTCGACGCGCATGGTGGTCTCCTGCGGGCCGAACCGGTCGAGGAAGCACCACGCGCCGACCATCGGCAGCGCCCGGTGGGGGAGCGTGCGGTGCACCTCCATCGCGCGGACGCCGCCCAGAGGAACCTCGCGCGCCTCGACCACGAGGGCGCGCGGCCCGTCGCACTCGACGGGGCCTTCGGATGCCTCCGGAGCGACGTCGAGGCGGGTCATGCCGGTTCGCTGGGGTCGGCCGAGTCGGCCGCGTCGCTGTCGTCCGGCCACTCGATGACCAGGCCGGGAACGTCGTGCTCACGCAGGTAGTGGGCGACGAACGGGCAGGTGGGGATGATGCTGTCGCCACGGCGAGCGAGGTCGGCGAGGGCGTCGCTCGCGAGCGCGGAGCCGAGGCCGCGGCCCTTGAAAGCGGGATCGACCTCGGTGTGCGGGAGGACGACGCGGCCCTCACCGGCCGGGCGGAACTCGAGGAACCCGCCCAGCTCCTCGCCCACGTGGATCTCGTAGCGGCGGGCTTCGTCGTTGCGGGTCACGGTCAGTGCGTCGGTCATGGCGCCTCCTGTCGTCGGTCTCTCCAGCAACGTACGGGGCGATCGCGGTGTTCCGCACCCCCTCGACAAACGTCGAGGCCCGCCCCGGTCCCGTCGACCGGCTCAGGGACCGGGGGTGGGGTCGGCGGACCCGACCGCGCCGCTCACCGCACCGTTCACGCCGCTCACCGCACGAACGAGGGATGCCGCGGCGTCGGGCCCGTGGCATCCGGTTCACTGTCCGAGTCCGCAACGCCGCGAGCAGGAGACACCATGAGCGCTTCCGTCGACGATGACGTCGTCACCGACCCGAACCTTCCCCCGGTCGCCGTCCCTCCCGATCGGCTCCGCAGCAGATGGACGCCGGCGAAGATCGCCCTGTGGATCGGGATCGCCCTTCTGGGCGGCCTGGCCTGGACGATGCTCGCGATCGTGCGCGGAGAGACGGTCAACGCGATCTGGTTCGTGTTCGCGGCGGTGTGCACCTACCTGATCGGCTATCGCTTCTACTCGAAGGTCATCGAGCGCTACATCACGCGTCCCGACGACCGTCGCGCGACGCCCGCCGAGCGCAAGGCGGACGGCAAGGACTACGTTCCCACCGATCGCCGCGTGCTCTACGGCCATCACTTCGCCGCCATCGCCGGCGCGGGTCCCCTCGTCGGTCCCGTGCTCGCCGCACAGATGGGCTACCTCCCCGGCACGATCTGGATCATCGTCGGCGTCATCCTCGCCGGCGCCGTGCAGGACTACCTCGTGCTGTTCTTCTCCATGCGCCGCGGGGGCCGGACGATCGGCCAGATGGCGCGCGACGAGCTCGGCAGGATCGGCGGCACCGCCGCCATCCTCGCGAGCCTGCTCATCATGCTGATCATCGTGGCGATCCTCGCGCTCGTCGTCGTGAACGCCCTCGGCGAGAGCCCGTGGGGTGTGTTCAGCGTCTCGATGACCATCCCGATCGCCCTCTTCATGGGCCTCTACCTGCGCTACATCCGCCCGGGTCGGATCACCGAGATCTCGATCATCGGCTTCGTCCTGCTCATCGCCGCGATCGTTGCGGGCGGCTGGGTCGCCTCGACCGAGTGGGGCTACACGGCCTTCCACCTCGACCGCTCCGTCATCGCGTGGGGCATCATCATCTACGGCTTCGTCGCCGCGGTCCTCCCGGTGTGGCTGCTCCTCGCCCCGCGCGACTACCTGTCGACGTTCATGAAGGTCGGCGTCATCGTGATGCTCGCCGGTGCCATCGTGCTCGTGCGGCCCGAGATCTCGGTGCCCGCGTTCAGCGAGTTCGCGGGCGGGCAGACGGGTCCGGTGTTCAGCGGCCCGATCTTCCCGTTCCTCTTCGTGACGATCGCGTGCGGAGCGCTCAGCGGGTTCCACGCCCTCATCGCCTCGGGCACGACGCCGAAGCTCGTCGAGAAGGAGCGGCAGACCCGCTTCATCGGGTACGGCGGCATGCTCATGGAGTCCTTCGTCGCGATCATGGCGCTCGTCGCCGCCCTGTCGATCGACCGCGGCATCTACTTCGCGATGAACGCCTCGCCCGCCGCCACCCTCGGCACGGTCGAGGGAGCGGTCGCGTTCGTCAACGGTCTCGGTCTCGCCGGGGTGAACCTCACCCCCGACATGCTGACGACCACCGCCGCGGCCGTCGGCGAGACCTCGATCGTCTCCCGCACCGGTGGGGCTCCGACGCTCGCCCTCGGCCTCGCGCACATCATGCAGCAGGCTCTGGGTGGCCAGGCGATGATGGCGTTCTGGTACCACTTCGCGATCATGTTCGAGGCCCTGTTCATCCTGACGGCGGTGGATGCCGGAACCCGGGTGGCCCGCTTCATGCTCCAGGACTCGATCGGCACCGTCATCCCGAAGTTCAAGGACCTCTCGTGGCGCCCCGGCGTCTGGATCTGCACGGCGATCATGGTGGCCGGATGGGGCTCGATCCTGATCCTCGGCGTCACCGACCCGCTCGGTGGGATCAACACCTTCTTCCCGCTGTTCGGCATCGCCAACCAGCTGCTCGCCGCGATCGCGCTCGCCGTGGTGCTCGCGATCGTCGCGAAGCGCGGCCGCTCCTCCTTCCGTTGGCTGTGGATCGTCGCTCTGCCCCTGGCCTTCGCCGCGGTCGTGACGATCACGGCATCCATGTACAAGATCTTCTCGCCGGTTCCGGCGGTCGGATACTGGGCGAACCACATCGCGTTCCGCGACGCGCTCGCCGCGGGCAAGACCGAGTTCGGCACGGCGAAGACCGTCGCGGCGATGGAGGCCGTGGTCCGCAACACGTTCGTCCAGGGCGTGCTGTCGGTGATCTTCGTGACACTGGCGATCGTCGTCATCGTCATGGCCGTGATCGTGACCGTGAAGGCCCTGCGAAACGGCGGCGGTGCCGACCTCGAGGACGCTCCCGTGGCATCCCGTCGCTTCGCCCCCGCCGGCTTCCTCGCCACCAAGGCCGAGCGCGAGATCGAGGAGGAGTGGGAGGCTCTGCCCGCCGACCACCCCGATCGCCCGACCGCGTCGGCGCACCACTGAGGCCGTCATGAGCGATTCGGTGCACCCGCGACCCCTCCTCTCCCGCCTGAGGGAGAGGCTGGTGCGGGCGGGACGGGGCCTCCGGTGGTACGTGACGACGCTGATGGGCGACCGCGCCTACGACGTGTACGTCGCGCACCACCGGGTGCACCACCCGGGTGAGGTCCCGCTCACGGAGCGGCAGTTCTGGCGGCAGCGGGCGGCGGACCAGGACGCCCATCCCGGTGCCCGCTGCTGCTGACTAGGCTGCGAGCATGCTCGACGCACCGCTGCTCGCCGGGGCTGCGGGGGTCGTCGTCGGTGCGGCGCTGACCCTCGCCCTGGTCTTCGCGCGCCGCTTCGCCCTCGCGCCGCGCGACCTGGGGAGCGACGCCGAGCGGGCGACGCATCGGACCCTGCACCTCGCCGCCGCGGCGGCATCCGCCCTCCGTGGGGGACGGGATGAACCGGATGCCACCCGCGCGGCCAAGCATCTGCGCACGCTCCTCGCGGCCGACGCGGTGGCGATCGTGGATGCCGCCGAGGATCGCGTGGCGCTGGACGGCGCGGAGGCGCTGACCGCCTCGGCTCGCCGGATCGCGGCGCGCGTGCGCGAGACCGGTCGCCGACAGGTCTTCACCGAGAGCGAGGGTGACGCCGTGGGGGCACCGATCATCGTCGACGGGCGCGTGTGGGGAGCGGTGATCGCTTTCGCATCCCCGGTGCGTGGTCCGCTCGTCCGGGCGACGGGCGACGTCGCGGAGTGGTGCGCGGCGCAGCTCGAGCTCGCCGGTCTCGACGCCTCGCGCGCCGCGCTCGCCGAGGCGGAACTGCGTGCTCTGCGGGCGCAGATCAGCCCGCATTTCATCTACAACGCCCTCACCGCGATCGCCTCGTTCATCTCGACGGACCCGCCGCGCGCCCGCGATCTCGTCCTCGAGTTCGCCGACTTCACGCGGTACTCGTTCCGTCGGCAGGGGGAGTTCACCACCCTGGCCGAGGAGCTCCGCAGCATCCACTCGTACCTCGAGCTCGAACGCGCCCGGTTCGGCGACCGTCTGTCGGTGCGTCTGCGGATCGCGCCGGAGACCCTCGCGACGGTCATCCCGTTCCTGTCGGTGCAGCCGCTCGTCGAGAACGCCGTGCGCCACGGGCTCGAGCCGGGGGAGCGCGGCGGGGTGATCACCGTGACCTCGATCGACGACGGCACGCACACCGAGGTCGTGGTCGACGACGACGGCGTCGGCATGGACCCCGACGAGCTCGCGGCGCTTCTCGACCTCGACGCCGCGTCCACGCATGTGGGGCTCCGCAACGTCGACGCGCGCCTGCGCCAGCTGTACGGCCCGGCCGGGGGCCTGGTGGTGGAGACGAACGTCGGTTCGGGCACGGCGGTGCGCCTGCGCGTGCCCAAGTCCCAGCCCCAGCACGAGACGGCGCCGGCGTGAGCGTCGCGGTGCTCGTGGCCGACGACGAGGCGCCCGCGCGCGCCGAGCTGGTGGCTCTGCTGTCGGCCGACCCGCGGGTGGGCGAGGTGCACGCCGCCGCGAGCGGAGCCGAGGCGCTGCGGACCCTGGAGCGGGCGGACGTCGCGGTCGCGTTCCTCGACATCCACATGCCGGGGCTCTCGGGGTTCGACCTCGCCCGCGCGCTCTCGCGCCTGCGCGCCCGGCCCGCGATCGTGTTCGTCACCGCTGACGACGCGGGCGCGGTCGAGGCGTTCGACGTCGAGGCCGTCGACTACGTGCTCAAGCCGGTCCGCATCGAGCGCCTCCGCCGCGCTCTCGACCGCGCGATCGACGCGGGTCCCGCACCGTCCGCCGACGAGGCGATCCCGGTCACGGTCGGTGGGGTCACGCGGATGGTCCGCCGCGCCGACGTGCGCTGGGTGCAGGCGCAGGGCGACTACTCGCGCCTGTACACCGCGGCATCCGATCACCTCGTCCGCGTGCCGCTGTCGGAGCTCGCCGAGCGCTGGGCGGAGGCCGG
>JARBUN010000088.1 GCA_029239635.1 Microbacterium sp.
GCGCGGCTCGGGCGGGGTGGTGCTCGGCCTGAACGTCCCCACGGCCCGCCAGCGCGCGATGCTCGCGGCGGCGGCCATCCCCCTGGTGCTGTTCGAGCCGTCGTCGGAGTCGCGCGTGCCGGTGCCGAACGTCCGCACGACCGACCGCGCGGGCGGCGCCGATGCCGCGCGACACCTGCTCGAGCGGGGAGCGCGCCGCTTCGTCGTGGTCGACGGTGCACCCTCGTACCGCTGGGGTCGCGCGCGCGTCGAGGGTTTCGGGGCGGCCCTCACGGAGAGCGCTCCGGATGCCGTGCTCCGCCGCGTCGCGACCGGGTGGAGCGCGGGCGGCGCTCGCCGTGTCGTCCGCGCGACCCTGCCCGAGCTGCCCGGTGACGGACCCGTCGGCGTCTTCGCGTGCTCGGACGAGATGGCCGCCGGCGTCTACGCGGCAGCGGCCGACCTGGGGCTGCGGATCCCTCACGACGTGCTCGTGGTGGGCTTCGACGACGTCCGCGGCGCGCGCTGGCTCCGCCCGGCACTGACCACGGTGCGCCAGCCGATCCGCGAGATGGCCGCCGCGGCGGTGGAGTTGCTCGTGCACCCGCCCACGGGGGAGCCGACGACGATCGAGCTGCCGACGCGTCTGATGGTGCGGGGGTCGACGAGGTGAGCTGCGGCGCGGCCGTCGCGGGGCGCGGGTCCGCGCGCGGCGTCCGTTCCGCGAGACCGTACGTGTTTGCCGAGACCGCGCGCCGTCGCCAGCCAACGCCTGCGGTCTCGGCGATCGGATGCGGCTCGGCGGTCGTTGCGGGCCCGCCGGATGCGGGCCGGGGAGGCCGGGCCGTGCGCGCTAAGGTCGCGGGGTGACCTCGCGCCGTGCCCGTCCGCTCGCGCGGCTCGTCGGCGCGAGCGTCGCGGTCGCCGTCGTGCTGATCGCGTATGGACTCCGCCTCGCGGCCGGTGACGGGAACCCGTTCGACTTCTTCGGCTACTTCACGAACCAGACGAGCAGCCTGACGGCTCTCGTGCTGGTGGTGGTGGCGCTCCGTCAGCTCGCGGGGCGCACCGTCCCCCAGGCGCTCGCTGTCTCGTGGGGCGTCGGGACCGCCTGCCTCATCGTCGTGGCGATCGTCTACAACACCCTGGTGCCGGGGACGGGCTCGGCTCCGCCCTGGGTCAGCGTCATCCTCCACCTCGTGTTCCCGGTGTTCGTGGTGGTCGACTTCGCCTCGGCATCCGATCGTCCGCGCGTGCCGTGGCGGGCGCTCAGGTGGGTGCTGCCGTACCCGTGTCTGTGGCTCGCGGTCGTCCTCGTGCGCGGGCAGACGGACGGGTGGGTGCCGTACGGCTTCCTCCTGCCCGAGCGCGGCCCGATCTCTCTCGTGGCGCACGTCGTCGGCATTCTGGCGCTGCTGATGCTCGCGGCGACGGGCGTGTGGGGGCTGAGCCGGTGGCGCGTTCGGGCTCGCCCGCTCGAGAGGGCGTCGCGCCACTGATCTTCTCCGGGCAGCGGTCGTGTGACTCGTCTCGGGCCGGGGCCGTGTGCCCCACGTCTCGCGCGACGCTTGGCCGGTCAGCCCTCCGAGCCCGCGGATGCCGCGAGCCGGGCGACGTGTCGGGCGATGCGCGTCGCCCGGAGGGTGTCGCTCGTCGCTGTGACGACGGGGTGCAGCACGGAATACCGCTCGCTCTTGTTCAGGGCGTCGAAGGCCCGCGCCGCCGCGGGATCGGCATCCAGCGCCGTCCGCAGGTCGGGCGGGACCTCGATCGTCGCGGACCCCGCGTACGCGCGGTCCCAGCGGCCGTCGGCCTGCGCGCGGGCGATCTCGTCGGCGCCGCGCGGGCGCATGCGCCCCTGGTCCGCCAGACGCGCCACGATGTCGACGTTGCGCGTGGACCACATCGACCGCGCGCGGCGCGGGGTGAAGTGCTGGCGGAAGGTCGCGGCATCCCGAGACTGCTTTCGACCGTCGATCCACCCGCTGCACAGCGCCTCGTCGAGGGCCTCGGCGTAGGTGAGCGAGGTCGGCTCGGTCGTGCCCTTCTTCGCCAGCACGAGCCAGACGCCGTCGCTCGTGCTCTCGTTCGCGTCGAGCCAGGCGCGCCACTGTGCGGCGTCGGCGACGGTGAGTTCGGGTGGGTCGGCCACGGGCGCCTCCTCGTGCGGGGTGTGTTCGGAGGGTAGCGCGGGGGTCCGACATCGCGCGGAGGGGCGAGCCGTGCGGGCCGGCGCGGTCCTGCGGCTGCGCCCGAAGCCGCTGTGGCGGGAGGAGTTTCCGGGAGGGGAGGACGGATGCCGCCCGGGCAGCCCTCCGGTCCCGGATTCTCCTCCGCTGCGGGCAGGTTCGCGCGGAGCCTCCGGCGGCGTGGGCCCACCCTCGGGCGGATCGGTTCCTACGGCACCCACGCGAAAGGCCCGCCACACCGCCTGCGGCGGTGAGTCGGGCCTTTGGAGGGGCTGACGGGAATCGAACCCGCGCTGTCTGCTTGGGAAGCAGAAGTTCTGCCATTGAACTACAGCCCCGGATGCCGTGCGGCAACCCGGCCAGCATAACAGCGTCTGCGTCGCGCGCCGGCGGCGCCGCATGGCATCCCTCGCCGAAGCCGCAGGCGATTCGCGAGGGCGCACCCTTTTGCGGCCTGAGGGATACGGCCTCGGCAAACCCGTGCGGGCTCGGCGCGGAGGTCGCGTCACCCGGCGACACGGCCGGACCCCGCGCTCTAGGCTGGCCTCGTGCTGCTCTCCGATCGCGACATCCGTGCCGAGCTCGCCGACGGGCGCCTCGGCCTTGATCCCTTCGATCCGGCCATGGTCCAGCCGTCGAGCGTCGACGTGCGGCTCGACCGGTACTTCCGCCTGTTCGACAATCACAAGTACCCGTTCATCGATCCGGCCGAGGATCAGCCCGAGCTCACGCGGCTCATCGAGGTCGAGCCCGACGAGCCGTTCATCCTGCACCCGGGGGAGTTCGCGCTCGGCTCCACCTTCGAGCGGGTCTCGCTCCCCGACGACGTCGCCGCGCGTCTCGAGGGCAAGTCGTCCCTCGGGCGCCTCGGTCTGCTCACGCACTCGACCGCCGGCTTCATCGACCCGGGCTTCTCGGGTCACGTCACGCTCGAGCTCTCGAACGTCGCGACCCTGCCGATCAAACTCTGGCCGGGCATGAAGATCGGGCAGGTCTGCTACTTCCGCCTGACCTCGCCCGCCGAGAACCCCTACGGCTCGGGCCCCTACGGCAACCGCTACCAGGGGCAGCGCGGCCCGACCGCCTCGCGCTCCGCCCTGAACTTCCACCGCACCGACGTAGGCGCGACCGACGCGGGATCCGCCGGCAACTGACCCGGACGCGAACAGCCCCGTCGAGTCGAACTCGACGGGGCTGTGGTGTGCGCGGCCCGTGCCGCGGAGAAACGCGATCCACGCGCAGAAACACGATGTCCACGTGTTCCCGGTCGCGGAGAGCGTTCATCGGGGATCACTCGGATGCCGAGGATGCACCGGATGCCGTGGACGCACCGGATGCCGTGGACGCACCGGATGCCGTGGCCTCGCGGCCGCGAGCGAACCCGGCGTCGAAGCCGCGCTCGAAGGCCCGCTGCGCCGCACGGTGAGCGCGGTGCCCGCCGTCGTGGTGCGCGTCGTGCCGCCCGTGGTCGTGCTCGCCGCGCTCGAACCGGGCGCCGTCCGTGTGCCGGCCGTGGTTGTGCTCGCCGCGCGGGAACCCGGCGTGGTCGCCGTGTCGACCGTGCCCGAACTCGGCGCCGCGACGGTGCTGGCCGTGACCATGCCGGCCGTGGCCGCGCTCAGCGCGCTCGCCCTGCTCGAACCCGGCGTGGTCGCCATTCCCGCGGAATCCCGGGCCGAAGCCCGCCCCGAAGCCACGACCGGATCCCGTTCCGGAATCGCGGCCGGAGCCACGGCCGGAGCCACGGCCGAAGCCGGGACCGAATCCGGGACCGCCGCGGAGTCCGCGCGGCCCGGAGTCCGCGGCATCCACCCCGAGGGCGTTCGCGACGGCCTCGAGGGAGGCGCTGAGCTGGGCCAGCTCGTCGGTGGGGAGGTCGGCGAGGATCGACGCGCGATCGGCGTCGACCCGGTCGAGGATCGCGCGACCCTCGTCGGTCAGCGTCCAGGCGCCGTCGGTGCGGGCGATCCACCCGCGCTCGGCGAGGGCCGCGACGCGCTTTCCGCCGCGGGCGATGCGGTCGCTCACCCAGGGGGCGTCGAGACGACCGTCGATGACGCTGAGGATCGCGATGGTCCGCGGGTCGAGGTCGCTCGCGCGGAGCTGTTCGAACAGGCGGTGGTGCAGCGCGTGCCCGACCGCGTTCAGGCGGTGGGCGAGGCTGCGGGCATCAAGAGAAGAAGAGGTGTTCATGGGGTGTCCTTTCGTGGGCGGGAGATCCGCCGATGTATGTCATGTGACAACGAATGTACTGTGACATGTATTCCTGATGCTTGTCAAGCGACATGTAAAATCTCCCCGTGACCTCCGACCCCGCCGATGACATCGCCGCCGCCCTCGCGAAGCTGCGTGGGCGACGCCCGCGTCCGCCGTTCGGCCCGGACGAGCACCACCATCACCCGCACGGACACGGCGGCGCGTGGGGGAGAGGCGCGCCGCCGTGGGCGGACCCTGCGCACGGTCGCTTCGGCGGACCCGCGCGCCTGCGCATGCTCGACGCTCTGGTCGCGGCATCCGATGCCCTGTCCGTCAGCGAGATCGCCGAGGCGGTGGGTGTGGATCAGCCGCGCGCCTCGCGACTTGTGCAGCAGTCGACGCAGATGGGCTTGGTGGCACGCGAGCCCGACCCGGACGACGCCCGCCGCACGCGCGTGCGTCTCACTCCCGAGGGCGAGAAGCTGATCTCGAGCTTCCGGGGACGGCGACGGGATGCCGTGCGCTCCGCGCTCGAGTCCTTCACCGACGCCGAGCGCGCCGACTTCGCGCGTCTGCTCGCCAAGTTCGCCGAGGCGTGGCCGCGCGACTGAGTCCGCGGCATCCGGAGTCGTGGCCGCTGCGCGGGCGAAACTCCGGAAGGACGGCGTGCGCCGCTCACGTCGGATGCGAGATCACGCGGGTGCCCGGGGCCGCGGGGGTCGAAAGTTCAGGAGTTTCGTCCAGGGCGCCCGCCCGCCGCGCCGCCCGCGCGACTCAGACGATCGCGGTCGGCTTCGCTTTCACGGGGAGCACGAGCACGAGACCCACCACGAGGATCAGGACGATGCCCAGGATGCCGAGCCGGGTGTCGCCCGTGAGTCCGACGAACAGCGAGAAGAGGCCCGGTGCGAGGAAGGACACCGCGCGTCCGGTGGTCGCGTACAGCCCGAAGATCTCGCCCTCACGGCCCTCCGGGGCGACGCGGGCGAGGAACGACCGGCTCGCCGATTGCACCGGGCCGACGAACATCCCGAGGGCGAGGCCGGCGACCCAGAACGCCGGCACCGACGTGCCGATGAAGAGGATGACGCTGCCGAGCGCGATGAGACCGATCAGCGACACGGTGATGACGCGCTTCGGGCCGAAGCGGTCGTCGAGGCGACCGGCGAGGAACGTGCTCACCCCGGCCACGACGTTCGCCGCGACGGCGAAGTAGAGCACCTCGGTGGAACTGAAGCCGAAGACCTGGGCCGCGATGATCGCCCCGAAGGTGAAGACGCCGGTGAGGCCGTCGCGGAAGACCGCGCTCGCGACGAGGAACAGCAGCACCTGGCGGTTGTCGCGCCACAGGGAGCGCAGCGTGTTCCACAGCACGACGTACGAGCGGAAGAAGCCGACGCGCACCTCGCGCCGCTGCGCCGGGATCTCGGGCACGCGGACCAGCACGGGGATCGCGAACACCCCGTACCAGAGGGCGGATGCCAGGACGGCGAGGCGGATGTTCAGGCCGCCGTCCTTCGACACGGCGAGCAGGCCCCCGGCATCCGGATTCCCGAAGCTCTGGATGAACAGGACGAGCAGCAGGATGAGGAGCACGATCCCGCCGACGTAGCCCATGCCCCAGCCGAAGCCCGAGACGCGGCCGATGTTCTCGCGCGTCGAGACCTGCGTGAGCATCGCGTAGTAGTTGACGCTGGCGAACTCGAAGAAGACGTTGCCCACCGCGAGGAGCGTCGCGCCGAGCACGAGGTAGCCGGGCGTGCCTTCCACGAAGACCATGGCGGCCATCGCGAGCACGACCAGGCCCGTGTTCACGCCGAGCCAGAGCTTGCGGCGTCCGGTTCCGTCGGAGCGCTGGCCCAGCACGGGGGCGACGAGCGCCACGACGATGCCCGCGAACATCAGCGCCAGGCCCACGAGGCTCGCGTTCTCGGCGAGGGCGCGGACGAGCGCCGGGTCCTTGTCGTCGCCGTTCGCCGCGGCGACGATCGCCGGATCGACGAAGAGCTGGCTGGACAGGTACGTGCTGAACACGAAGGTCGTCACGACGGCGTTGAACGCCGCCGATCCCCAGTCCCAGAGGGCCCAGGCGAGCACCGGTCGCCGTCTCTCGGTCGGGAGCGAAGCGGGGGAGGAGGTCGGCGCGGGGTGCGGCATATCGGTCACGGTAGGGTCCTCCGATGAACGCCCGGTGATGCCGGGATCTCGCCGCGCCGACGTCGGCGCGCGCGTTCAGGTTATCCTCAGGCCCGCGCGCGGCAGCGGAGCGGACTACCGTGGAGTCATGGCATCCGAAAACCCCGTCGACTCCGCTGAGGCCGAGACCACTCCCGAAAAGCTCACCTTCGCCGATCTGGGTCTGGATGCCAACGTGCTCAAGGCCCTGAAAGACGTCGGGTACGAGACCCCCTCGGCCATCCAGGCCGCCACCATTCCCGTGCTGCTGCAGGGGCGCGACGTCGTCGGGCTCGCCCAGACCGGAACCGGCAAGACGGCCGCCTTCGCGCTGCCGGTGCTGTCGCAGATGGAGACCGGGCACAAGAATCCGCAGGCGCTCGTGCTCGCCCCCACCCGCGAGCTCGCGCTGCAGGTGTGCGAGGCGTTCGAGAAGTACGCCGCGCACATCAAGGGCGTCTCCGTGCTGCCCGTCTACGGCGGTCAGGGCTACGGCCAGCAGCTGTCGGCGCTCCGCCGCGGCGTCGACGTGGTCGTCGGCACCCCCGGTCGCATCATGGACCACCTCGACAAGGGCACCCTCGACCTGAGCGAGCTGAAGTTCCTCGTGCTCGACGAGGCCGACGAGATGCTCAAGATGGGCTTCGCCGAAGACGTCGAGACGATCCTCGCCGACACCCCCTCGACCAAGCAGGTCGCGCTGTTCTCGGCGACCATGCCGGCGCAGATCCGCCGCATCTCGGCGCAGTACCTCAACGACCCCGAAGAGATCACGGTCAAGACCAAGACCACGACCTCGGCGAACATCACCCAGCGCTACCTGATCGTGTCGTACCAGCAGAAGATCGATGCGCTGACCCGCATCCTCGAGGTCGAGAACTTCGAGGGCATGATCGTCTTCACGCGCACGAAGAACGAGACCGAGACCGTCGCCGAGAAGCTGCGTGCCCGCGGCTACACCGCCGCCGCGATCAACGGCGACATCGCCCAGGTGCAGCGCGAGCGCACGGTCAATCAGCTCAAGAGCGGCAAGCTCGACATCCTCGTCGCCACCGACGTCGCCGCCCGCGGCCTCGACGTCGAGCGCATCAGCCACGTCGTCAACTACGACCTGCCCATCGACACCGAGTCGTACGTGCACCGCATCGGCCGCACGGGTCGCGCCGGTCGCACGGGCGACGCGATCAGCTTCGTCACGCCGCGCGAGCGTCGCATGCTCACCGCGATCGAGAAGGCCACGCGCCAGCCGCTGACCGAGATGTCGCTCCCGAGCGTCGACGACGTCAACGCGACGCGCCTCACCCGCTTCGACGACGCGATCACCACCGCGCTCGAGGACACCGCCGCGATCGCGACGTTCCGCGACGTCGTCGCGCACTACGTCGCGCACCACGACGTGCCCGAGGCCGACGTGGCCGCAGCGCTCGCCGTGGTCGCCCAGGGCGACACCCCGCTGCTGCTCGAGGAGGAGACGCTGCGCCAGCAGCGCTTCGACAACGACCGTCCGTCGCGTGACGGCGGTTCGCGCGACGGCGGGTTCCGCGACGGCGGTTCGCGCGACGGGGGCCCCCGCCGTGACACCTCGGGTCGTTTCGCGACGTACCGCATCGCGGTGGGGCGTCGTCAGCGCGTCGAGCCGCGTCAGATCGTCGGGGCCCTCGCGAACGAGGGCGGTCTGCGCCGCAACGACTTCGGCGCGATCCAGATCCGCCAGGACTTCTCGCTCGTCGAACTGCCCGCCGACCTGTCGAGCGACACGATGAACCGCCTCGCCGACACCCGCATCTCCGGTCAGCTCATCGACCTGCGGCTCGACCAGGGCGGCCGCTCGGCGAAGCGCAGCGACCGGCCCCAGCGCCGGGATCGCGACCGCGACTGAGCATCCGCCCGGCCGCGTTCTCGGGCCGGCGTCCGGTGCCCGCGTGCTGCGCTCGTCGCTGCGCCGGGTCCACGGCATCCGCTCGACGCCCCCGCTGACCTTCGGGTCGCGGGGGCGTCGTGCGTGGGGCGGTCCAGACGGACCGGGTCCCCCTCGCCTTGCCTGGGCCTCCGCCGGGCCGCTCTTTTCGGGACATCGTCAGCGGAGAAGGTGGCACCGGTCGAGGTGGACGCTCGCCGGGTCAGCGGTGGGGGTGTGTCCCGGTTTCCGTCGCCTGGGCCTCGGCTAGGTCGCTCTTTCCGGGACATGCTCCGCCGAAATCGGGACACGGTCGTTCCGGATGCCGGAACCCCGGCGCCGCGCGACGCTGCGCTCCTTGCGCGCCTACGTCAGGAAGGGGCTGCGATAACCTTGAGTCATCGCGGCTCAACCCGTGAGAAGACTTCACCAGAACCACGAGCTCGGCACCGGTCGGGCTCACAAGCAAGGAGACACATATGCCACGTGCAGTGGGAATCGACCTCGGTACGACCAACTCCGTCGTGAGCGTGCTCGAGGGTGGCGAGCCCAAGGTCATCGCCAACGCCGAGGGTTTCCGCACGACCCCCTCGGTCGTCGCGTACACGAAGGACGGCGAGGTGCTCGTCGGCGAGACCGCCAAGCGCCAGGCCGTGACCAACGTCGACCGCACCATCTCGAGCGTCAAGCGTCACATGGGCACGACCTGGACGTTCGACGTCGACGGCAAGAAGTGGACGCCGCAGGAGATCTCGGCCCGCATCCTGCAGAAGCTCAAGCGCGACGCCGAGGAGTACCTCGGTGACAGCGTCACGGATGCCGTCATCACGGTGCCCGCCTACTTCAACGACGCCGAGCGTCAGGCCACCAAGGAGGCCGGTGAGATCGCGGGCCTCAACGTCCTGCGCATCATCAACGAGCCCACGGCCGCCGCTCTCGCGTACGGCCTCGACAAGGGCAAGGAAGACGAGCTCATCCTCGTCTTCGACCTCGGTGGCGGAACGTTCGACGTGTCGCTGCTCGAGGTGGGCAAGGACGACGACTTCTCCACCATCCAGGTGCGCGCCACCTCGGGTGACAACCGCCTCGGTGGAGACGACTGGGACCAGCGCGTCGTCGACTACCTCATCAAGCAGTTCAAGGACACGACCGGTGTCGACGTCTCGGGCGACAAGATCGCGCTGCAGCGTCTGAAGGAAGCGGCCGAGCAGGCGAAGAAGGAACTGTCTTCGTCCACGTCGACGAGCATCAACCTGCCCTACCTGTCGCTCACCGACTCGGGGCCCGTCTCGCTCAGCGAGACCCTCACCCGCGCCAAGTTCGAGGACCTCACCAAGGACCTCCTCGACCGCACCCGCAAGCCCTTCTCCGACGTCATCCGCGAGGCCGGCGTCAAGGTCGACGACATCGCCCACGTGGTGCTCGTCGGCGGCTCGACCCGCATGCCCGCGGTCGCCGAGCTCGTCAAGAAGGAGACCGGCAAGGACGCGAACAAGGGCGTGAACCCCGACGAGGTCGTGGCCGTGGGCGCAGCCCTCCAGGCCGGTGTCCTCAAGGGCGAGCGCAAGGACGTGCTGCTCATCGACGTCACCCCCCTGAGCCTCGGTATCGAGACCAAGGGCGGCATCATGACCAAGCTCATCGAACGCAACACGGCCATCCCGACCAAGCGCAGCGAGACCTTCACCACCGCCGACGACAACCAGCCGTCGGTCGCGATCCAGGTCTTCCAGGGCGAGCGCGAGTTCACCCGCGACAACAAG
>JARBUN010000197.1 GCA_029239635.1 Microbacterium sp.
GTCGTGGGCGGTGGGTACATCGGCTCCGAGCTCGCCGCGGCTCTCGTGCAGAACGGCGTCGACACGGTGCTCATCCACACCGGCGCCGTCCTCGGCGACGCGGTCTTCCCGGCCGCTCTCGCCGAACGATTCGAGAAGCTCTTCCGGGAGGCCGGCGTCGAGATCGTGGCCGGTGCGAAGGTCGCGGGCGGAGAAGCGGATGCCGCCGGCGCCCGCCTCGAGCTCGAGAACGGCGACGTGGTGCGAGCGGACGCCGTGGTCAGCGGGCTCGGCATCGAGGTCGCCACCGAGCTGGCCGAGGCCGCCGGACTCACGGTGGAGGACGGCATCGTCGTCGACGCGCAACTGCGGACCTCCGCCGACGGGGTCTGGGCCGCGGGCGATGTCGCGAGCTACCCCGACCGCATCCTCGGGCGCCGTCGCGTCGAGCACGTCGACAACGCGAACGAGCAGGGGCGGGCCGCGGGGCGCAATCTCGCGGGCGCCGCCGAGCCGTACACGCACACGCCGTACTACTACTCCGCGGTGTTCGGCATCCGGTACGAGGCGGTCGGGACGCTGGATGCCTCTCTCGACACCGTCGAGGACTGGATCGACTCCGAGCGCGGCGTCGTCTACTACCTCGACGACGACCGCGTCGTCGGCGTGCTGTTGTGGAACGTACACCCTCACGCCTCCCGGCGGGGTGTACGCCGCGTCGCTATGATGCTCCTGTTCTGCGCGACGCCGTCGCGGAAAATCCCCAGGAGTCCCTATGCCCGAGCCTGTCCTTCTGCACCTCACCCTCCCCGCCGCCCCGGCCCGTGACGCTGTCGCGTCTGCTCTCGTCGAGCAGGGTTTCACCGTGCAGCCGACGGCGACGGGCTCGCTCGACGTGTCGCGCGGGAGCCTGGGCACGACCCTCATCGCGGGCGCTTTCGCCGGGCAGGACATGCACGTGCGTTTCGACGTCCACGTGAAGGACGCCCCGGACGGCTCCGTCGTCGAGTTCGTGCACTCCGCGGCCGGCGGCTTCTTCAAGGGCGGCGCGATCGGAGCCGTGAAGGCGGGTGACGTCGTTCGCGAAGCGGCGCACCGCACGGGCGTGCGGCTCGCCGAGCAGGGTCTCGTCCAGGGCGCGGTCCCCGTGCCTCCGGCACCGGGCGACCCGGCGTCTGCCGCGGGGGCGCCGGGTGCTCCGGAAGGTGCTCCCGCTGCCGGGGGCACTCCCGCTCCCGAGGCCGCGGCTGCCCCCGGAGCCCCGGAGGGGCCGGCCGCTCCGCCGTACGTCGGCGCACCCCCCGCCGGGGCGCAGCCGGGCGGTGTACCGCCCTACGCCGGGTCGGCATCCATTCCCCCGCCCGTGGACTACGCGAACCGCACCAACGTCGTGTCGATCTTCGCGCTCGTGCTGGGCTTCATCGTGCCGATCGGCGGCATCATCGCCGGCGCGGTCGGGCTCTCGCAGGTCAAGCGCACCGGTGAGAAGGGTCGCGGGCTCGCGATCGCCGGCATCATCGTCGGTTCGGTGATGACGCTCCTCACCATCCTCGGCGTGATCCTCTTCTTCGTCTTCGTGGTCATCGGCGCCGCGGCGGAGGAGGCGCAATCGACGGACGACGGCGGCTTCTACGACCCGAACCAGAACGCGCCGACCGAGTTCCTGTCGCTGCAGGTCGGTCAGTGCCTCGACGACGTCTCGTCGGGCTTCATCACGAGCGACAACCTTGTCGACTGCGGTCTCCCGCACACCTACGAGGTGTTCGGCAACTTCACGGTGCCCGACGGCGCCTTCCCCGGCGACGACGCGATCACCACCTCGGCGCAGGAGCAGTGCGACACCGCGTTCCAGTCCTACATCGGCATCTCGTACACCGACTCGACTCTCCAGTACAACTACATCGGCCCGTCGAGCGACACCTGGGCCCAGGGCGACCGCGAGATCTCGTGCCTGGTCACCGACCCGGCCGAGGAGACCACGGGATCGTTGCAGGGATCCGCGCGCTGATCGCCGGCGCGGGGCGGCGGCTCGGACTCTTCCGCGCGGGATTCCGGATGCCGTAGCCTCGCGCCGCCGTCGCGCCCGACGTCGATTCGCCGAGGGGGTGCCGTTCCCCGGCCGCGTCGTCGCGTGCGTCAGCGGGTCGGCGGCGGGATGGCACGTCCCGGCGGCGTCTCAGCGCCGCGCGGCGTCGACCGGACCCGTCGACCCGCGATCGACCAGCTCGAACGGGAGGGTGCCGAGGCCGGGAGCCGGATCGGCGCCGTCGAGCTCGGCGAGGGCCGCCTCGGCCGCGCGCTCGCCCTGACCGCGGGCGAACTGGTCGACGGTCGTGAGGCCGAACCACCGCCCGAGCTCGTGCCCGTCGACGCCGATGATCGGGGGAGCGTCCCCGCTCAGCGTGCGGGTGGCCGCCGCGGAGCCGCCCTCGATGGTGAAGTCGGCCGGCTCGAACACGGGGGCGGCGCCGATGGCATCCATCGTCTCGACGAAACCGCGGCGGCGGAGCGCCGGGACCGACGACGCCGCGTCGGTCGTCGTGTCGGCGCCGATGTGGGTGACGCGGCGGTGGCCGAGCGCGATCAGGTGCTCGGTGGCGAGGCGCCCGACCGCCCTGTCGTCGACCGTGAGGGTCGTCAGCAGCGGGTTGGGGCCGCCGATCGAGACCACCGGGACCCCGAGGGTGCGCAGGAGCGCCGACTCGGTGGCATCCATCTCGATCGCGATCGTGATGACCGCGTCGATGCGCCGGCGGCGCAGGTGGTCGTCGAACACGCGGCGACGCTCGGCCGGGTCGGCGCTGACGCTGTACAGCGTGATGTCGTAGCCCTCGCGCACGAGGGCGTCGGAGATCCCCGCGAGCACGGTGCTGAAGAACCACCGGTCGAGGAAGGGCACGACCACCCCGACCGCCCGCGCGCGCCCGCTCGCGAGGCTCGATGCGGCCGCCGACACGACGTACCCGAGCCGATCGGCGGCGGCGAGCACGCGGTCGCGGGTCGCGGTGGAGACGGGGCCGCGCCCGCTCAACGCGCGCGAGACCGTGGCCGTCGACACCCCCGCCGCGCGGGCGACGTCGTCGATACCGGCCACGGTCTCGCGATTCGCGGATGCCGCGGCTTACGCCGCCGCGATCCAGACGGTCGTGTCGGTGGGCAGCGCGTCGCCGTCGAGGGGGCCGCTCGCGACGAGGACCTCGCCCGCGGGCAGTGCGACCGCCTCGTCGCCGAGGTTGGCGATGACGGTGATCGACCCGTTGCGGAACGCCACGACGTCGTCGCCGTACCCGTCGAGCCAGTCGAGCGTGCCGGCACCGAGGCCGCGCGCACGACGCTCGGCGAGCAGCGAACGGTACAGCGACAGCGTCGAGGCGGGGTCGTCGACCTGCACGTCGCGCGCGAGCGCGGCCCATTCGGCGGGCTGCGGCAGCCACGACTCCCCGGTGCTGTTGAAGCCGTAGGCGGGGGCATCGGCGGTCCACGGGATCGGGACGCGGCAGCCGTCGCGGCCGTAGCGCTCGCCGTTCGTGCGGAACCACGTCGGGTCCTGCCGGGCGTCGTCGGGCAGG
>JARBUN010000007.1 GCA_029239635.1 Microbacterium sp.
TTCATCTCCATGACCAGGGCGACCTCGGCGGCCGACAGCTCTTCCCAGTAGGTCAGCCAGAGGATCTCGCGCTCGCGCTCGGGGAGGCCGCGGATGGCTTCGACGAGGCGCTGCGCCATCGCGGGTTCGGCTTCGCTCGCCAGAGAGCGCACGCGGTCCTCGATGTGCGTCCACAATGCCCCCTCCCGCTCTCGGCGCCGATATTCGTTCGCGATGAGGTTCCGCGCCGTGCGGTACAGCCACGGCAACCCGAACGGGTCCCGGGGATCGCGTTTGCGCCACGCGATCTCGAAGCAGTCCATCGTGAGGTCGGCGGCGGCCTCGCGATCCGACACGCGCCGCTCGATGAATCGCCGAACGGCGTTGTGGTGCTCGCGGAAGAGCGCCACGAATTCCGTCTCATCGATCACCGGCGTGTGTTTTCGCGTGTTCGCAGAGGCTGTGTCGAGCAGGCGCCGATCCTTACGCGGCGACGGCGGGAAAAAGATTCCGGCGTCCGTGTAAGGAATGCGTCCCGGATGACACCACCTTGTCGGGGGTGGGTGTCGTCTCCGGCTTCGAGACGATACCCATACGCCCGTCGAGAGATGTTCGGGATGGAACTCGACGGGCGAGGGAGTGCACCGCATGGGGGCGGTGCACTCCCTCGGATCTTCGTCACGGCATCCAGGATGCCAGAGGGCGGAGAGCGTTTCCGCCGGCGGGCGCGCGCGGTCACTCCGGGTCGACGAGGAGATTGGTGATGCGCGCCGTCGCGATGAGGCGGTCGTCGTCGTCGGTCACGCGGATGTCGTACGTCGCCATGCGGCGACCGCGGTGCGCGGGGGTGGCGACCGCGTGGATGCGGCCGTCGCGCGCGCCGCGGTGGTGGGTGATGTTGAGGTCGACGCCGACGCAGACCTTCCCGAATCCTGCGGCGTGGATCATCGCGGCCCATGACCCCACCGCCTCGGCGAGAGCGGCCGTCGCCCCGCCGTGCAGCCGTCCGAGCGACTGCGTGTTGCCCACCACGGGGAGGGATGCCACGACCCTCTCGGCAGACTGCTCCGTCACGGTGATGCCGAGGCGTTCATCGAGGGCGCCGGGCACGATCGTCCAGGTCGTCATGGGACTCCTTCCGCGGGCGCACTTGTCGAGGGAGCGCTCCTCTGACACTATTACTGAACGCTCGGTTGGTAATAGTGCTTCCGAGTGTTTTCCTCGCCCCACAGAACGACGGAGTTCTCATGGCCACCCAGACCTCGGCATCCCCCTCCTCGACCGGGTTGAAACGAGAAGAGCGGCGCGTCCTCGCCGGTACCCTCGTCGGAACCTCGATCGAGTGGTACGACTTCTTCATCTACGCTCAGGCGGCCGGGCTCGTCCTCGCGCCCCTGTTCCTCGCGCCCCTGTCCGAGTCCGACCCGTCCATCGCGCAGGTGCTGTCCTGGGCGACGATCGGCATCTCGTTCCTCTTCCGGCCCCTGGGTGCCGTCGTCGCCGGCTACCTCGGCGACCGCCTCGGACGCAAGAAGATGCTCGTGCTCACGCTCATCATGATGGGCGTCTCGACCGCCCTCATCGGTCTGCTCCCCACCTACGCCGCGATCGGCGTCGCAGCGCCCATCCTGTTGATCCTGTTGCGCGTGCTGCAGGGCTTCTCGGCCGGCGGGGAGTGGGGCGGGGCCGCCCTGCTGTCGGTCGAGCACGCCCCGGTGGGCCGCCGCGGCTACTTCGGCGCGTTCCCGCAGATCGGCGTCCCGGTCGGCATGATCCTCGCCACCGCCACGCTGTGGATCCTCACGTCGTCGATGTCGTCGGAGGCCTTCCTCGAGTGGGGCTGGCGCGTGCCGTTCCTGTTCTCGATCGTGCTGATCATCGTCGGCTACATCATCCGTCGCGCCGTGGAGGAGAGCCCGGTCTTCGAGGACCTCGTCCGTCGCCGCAAGGAGTCCTCGGCTCCGCTCGGCCAGCTCTTCCGCAAGAACTGGCGTCAGGTCGCGCTCACGGCGTTCGTCTTCATCGGCAACAACGCCGCGGGCTACCTGCTCATCGCCTTCTTCTCGACGTACTCCGTCGCGGTGCTGGGTCTCGAGCGACCGACCGTGCTGCTCGCCACGACGCTGGCATCCTTCGGCTGGCTCGGTTTCACCCTCTGGGGCGGCTGGCTGTCGGACCGCCTCGGCCGCGTGCGCACCTTCCAGTTGGGCTACCTGCTGCTCGCGGTCTGGGCCGTGCCGATGTGGTTCCTCATCGACACCGGCAACATCGTGTGGTACTTCGTGGCGCTGTTCGTCATGACGCTCGGCCTCGGTCTGTCGTACGGTCCGCAGGCGGCGCTGTACGCCGAGATGTTCCCGGCCAACGTCCGCTACTCCGGCGTGTCGATCGGCTACGCCCTCGGCGCGATCATGGGCGGAGCCTTCGCCCCGATGATCGCCGAAGCGCTGCTGCGTTCGACCGGGGTCTCGTGGGCGATCGGCGTGTACATCGCCGTGGCGGCCCTGGTGTCGCTCGCCGCGGTGTCGATGATCAAAGAGACGAAGGGCGTCGACCTGCACGCCTGACCCGGATGCCGTCGGAGGGGCCTCGCGCGATGCGCGGGGTCCCTCCGTCGTCTGACGGACGCGGCTGAGTGGTCAGGCGGTGCGCAGGCCGTCGAGCGCGATGCGCACGATGTCGTGGCCGAGACGGTCGCCGTCGACGCTGCCGCCGGGGCGGTACCACTCGACGACCGAGTTGATCATGCCGAAAAGCAGGCGCGCGGCGACCGCGGCGTCGACGTCGTCGCGCACGCCTCCCTCCGCCTGCGCCTCGGCGACGAGAGCGGTGATGCGGTGGTCGAACAGGCGACGCCGTTCCAGGGCGGCCTGCTCGACAGCGCTGTTCCCGCGCACGCGCAGCAACAGGGTGACCGCCGGCAGCTGGGCGACGAGCACGTCCGTCGCCCCCGTGAGCACGAACCGAAGACGATCGGATGCCGCGCCCTCGCGGGCGCCGGGCTGGTCGAGAACGGCCTCGAGACCGCCCAGCGCCGCTTCGAGCGCGACCGCGAGGAGCTCCTCCTTCGAGGAGAAGTGGTGGTACAGCGCCGACTTGGTCAGCCCGAGGCGACGGGCCAGATCGGCGACGCTCGTGGCGTCGTACCCCTGCTCGTTGAACAGCTGGACCGCCACCGCGAGAAGGCCGTCACGGTCGTAGCCGGGGCGTCCGCGGCGCGCGGGCGCCGTCGGCCTCGTCGAGGGGTCGGCAGGGGTCACGCACTCAGTGTGGCACTCCGACGACGACTCCCGGCGTCAGCGCCCGTCCCGCCACGAATGCTGCGGGTCGTAGCCGAGCAGACGTCGCGCCTTGTCGATCGACAGCAGCGTCGTGTTCTCGCCCAGGTCGCCCCGCGTCTCGACGCCCGGGAACACCTCGGCCACGAGCTCGACGTTGGGCCGGGTCATGACGGTGTCGGCCGCCGCGATGATGAACTGGTCGAAACCGGCCGGCGCGTTCTCGAGGGCCCGCTCGATCGCCTGAGCGCCGTCGCGCGCGTCGATGTAACCCCAGAGGTTCCACTTGCGCGTGCGTGCGTCGTCGTCGAACGGGAACTCCGCGTAGTCGTCGGGGACCATGACGTTCGAGAAGCGCAGAGCCGTGATCGACAGCTCCGGGTTCCAGCGCACCAGCTCGACGGCCAGGCGCTCCTCGAGCGTCTTGACCAGCGAGTACACCGACTCGGGGCGGGGTGCGTACTCCTCGTCGACGGGGATGTACGGCGGCGGCACATCGAACGGCAGTCCCAGGACGGTCTCGCTCGAGGCGTACACGATCCTCTGGATGCCGAGGCGCACCGCCGCCCAGAACACGTTGAACGTGCTGGTCATGTTGTTGTGGAAGGTGGCGACGTCGGAGCGGATGCCGGGGGCCGGGATCGCGCCGAGGTGCACCAGCGCGTCCACGCCCTGGTGCTGGTCGTTCACTCCCGCGAGGGCGTCGATCACCTGTCCGTAGTCGGTGAGGTCGACCTGCACGAAGCCGGGTCCGCGCTCGCCGCGCAGATCGAGGCCGATGACCTCGTGTCCGGCGGCGCGGAGTTCGCGGGCGACGACCGTGCCGAGCTTGCCGGACGAGCCGGTGAGGGCGATGCGCATGGGGCTCCTTGGAGTCGAAGAGGGCACCTCTGACGGTACCGCCACCCTCCGACATCGGGGCCGCGAGGCGAAAGCGGAGATTCTTCACATGTATTCACCCACGAGTCAACCGCCGGGGCCGGTTTTCGTCCGAGGTGTTTCGCTATGTGGACGGACCCGACTCGCCAGCACCCCGGATCCGCACGCGACACCCGACAGGAACCCGATGCCCTCTTTGTCCACCGCCACCGACGCGTTCCTCGCGTCACGGGCGGCCGACGGCGACCAGCTGGCCTTCGGCGTGCTGGTGCGGCGGCACGCGCCGTTCCTCGTGGCCTTCGCCACCCGGGTGACGGGCTCGCGCGCCGACGCGGACGACTGCGTGCAGGAGGCCCTGATCACAGCGTGGCGGCGACTGCCCGACCTCACCGATCCCGAGAAGGTGCGCAGCTGGTTGACGACGATCGTGTCGCGCAAAGCCACGGACCGCCTGCGCGCCCGGAAGCTCTCCGACCAGATCGACGAGCAGATGGTCTCGGGGAAAGACGACCCGGAGCGCTCTGTTGTGGCATCGTCGCAGATGGACGCGCTGAAGAAAGTGCTGTCCGAGCTGTCCGAAGAGCTGCGCGTGGTGTGGGTGCTGCGCGAGGTGGGGGGTCACAGCTACGACGAGATCGCCGTCGAGGTCGGAGAGACGGCGGCAACCGTCCGCGGCCGACTGGCTCGGGCGCGCAAGATCGTGCTGGAACGCATGCAGGACTGGAGGTGACGGGATGAGCGACGACAGCGACGACATCGGGGGCTCGGGCTACTCGCTCGAGGATCTCTCCGCCTACCTCGATCGAGGGCGCGTTCCGCGCATCGCCGCGATCGAACGCAATGCGGAGTGCCAGGCCGTCCTGGCATCCATGGAGCGGATGGGCCGGCTCTCTCGCGAGATCGTCGAAGAGCAGGCCGCCGAACCCCTGGCGGACTCCTGGTACGACTCGATCATGCGCGAGGTCATGCGCGAGTTCCGGGCCGGGCGGGACATCCCCCTGGTACGGGCCGCCGACGGCGTCGAGATCGTCGTCACCGAGGGCGCGCTGTACGAGCTCATCCGCGCGGTCGGCGACGACGTCGACGGTGTCCTGGTGGGCCGCGTCCGCCTCCATCAGCCGGAGCCCGATGCGCCCCTCGATGTCCGTGTCTCGGTCAGCGTCCGCTTCGGCCGCGCGATGACCCCCGCCGTGGACGAGATGCGCGAGGGTATCCGCGCCGCGATCGAACGCCACGGAGACCTGCGCGTGGGCAGGGTGGACGTCACCGTGGGCGACGTCCACTTCGACGGAGAGGAAGACGAATGACCGACATCACCGCCGCCGCTCTCGCGCCGCGCATCGACCTCGCCGTCACGGCCACCGAGGGTGTGCGCGAGATGTACTCCGCTCGTCCGGTCGTCGCACGCGCGATCGAGCATGTCGTCGACGGGGAGGGCGCGCTCGCCGCGGTCGACGACGCCGACGATGCACGTTCGATCACGGTGTGCATCGGCGTCTCGACGCAGGACGACACCGTCGCCGTCGCGTCCGCCGTGGCGGCCGCGGTGCGCGGCACCGACGAGACGACCGTTCCGGCGACGGTCCGGGTGCGCGTCGCGCGCCTGGTGGCTCCCGCTTCCTGAACATCTTCTCGGCCTCGACGAAGGGCGCGCGCAATACGCTGGAAGGACCGCTCCCACACCCCGGAGGCCGAATGCCCACGCCGCCTGTCATCGCCGTCACCGGTTCCACCGGAGCCGTAGGAGGTCGTGTCGCCCGCGACCTCGCCGCCCGTGGCATCCCGCAGCGTCTTCTGGTGCGCGATGCCTCCCGCGCCCCTGCGCTCGAGGGTGCCGAGGTGCACGTGGCACGGTACTCGGACGCGGATGCCGCCCGCGCGGCTCTGCGGGGCGTCGCAACGCTGTTCATGGTCTCCGCCTCCGAGACCGCCGATCGGGTGGAACACCACCGCACGTTCGTCGAGGCCGCCGCCGCAGCCGGGGTCCGCTCGATCGTGTACACGTCGTTCCTCGCCGCCGCCCCCGACGCGGTGTTCACGCTCGGCCGCGATCACGCCGCCACCGAGGAGATCATCCGTGCCTCCGGCATGGGCTGGACGTTCCTGCGCGACAACTTCTACATGGACATGATGGAGCTCTTCGCGGGCGACGACGGCGTCATCCGCGGTCCCGCGGGTGAGGGTCGCTGCTCGCTCGTGTCGCGTTCCGACGTCGCCGCCACCGCCGTGTCGGTGCTGCTCGATCCCTCCGCCCATGCCGACACCGCGTACGACCTCACCGGTCCCGAGGCGCTCACGATGGCGGAGGTCGCGCAGAAGATCTCCGCCGTGCGCGGTCATCCCGTCCGCTTCCTCGACGAGACGGTCGACGAGGCCTACGCCTCGCGCGCCGCGTTCGGCGCTCCCCGTTGGCAGGTCGACGCGTGGGTGAGCACCTACACCGCCATCGCGAGCGGCGACCTGGCCGGCGTCTCGGGCGACGTCGAGCGCGTCACCGGCCGGCCGGCCCAGAGCTTCGAGGAGTTCCTGGGCGCGGTCGCATGACCGCGGCCGGGGTCGGGTATGCTGGCCGCGTGCTGACCTGTCGCTGTTGTCGCTGAACGCGTTCCGCGTTCTTTTCGACGACCCCGTCAGCCGCGCCCGCCCTCGGGCGCACCAACCCCTCAGGATGCCATCGTGCGTTACGCCCAGAGCGTCGCCGACCTCGTCGGCAACACCCCCCTCGTCCGCCTCTCCCGCGTGACCGACGGCATCGCCGCCACGGTCCTGGCGAAGATCGAGTACGTGAACCCCGGCGGGTCGGCGAAAGACCGCATCGCCGCCAACATCATCGACGCGGCGGAGCGTGACGGGCAGCTGCAGCCCGGTGGCGTGATCGTCGAGCCGACCAGCGGCAACACCGGTGTGGGCCTCGCGCTCGTCGCGCAGCAGCGCGGCTACCGGTGCGTCTTCGTCGTTCCCGACAAGGTCGCCGAGGACAAGCGCGCGGTCCTGCGGGCGTACGGGGCCGAGGTCGTGGTGACCCCCACCAACGTCGAGCCCGACGATCCGAACTCCTACTACAGCGTGTCCGACCGGCTCGTCCGCGAGATCCCGGGCGCCTTCAAGCCCAACCAGTACGCCAACCCGAACGGCCCGCGCAGCCACTACGAGACCACCGGCCCCGAGATCTGGCGCGACACCGACGGCGCGCTGACGCACTTCGTCGCGGGCGTCGGCACCGGGGGCACGATCAGCGGCACCGGCCGGTACCTCCGCGAGGTCGCGGGCTCCGCCGTGCGGGTCGTCGGCGTCGACCCCGTCGGCTCGATCTACTCGGGCGGCGACATCCACGGGTACGACGTCGAGGGCGTCGGCGAGGACTTCTGGCCTCCCGCGTTCGACCCGACCGTCGTCGACGCGTACGAGCGCGTGTCCGACGCGGAGTCGTTCGCCATGACCCGCCGTCTCGCCCGTGAGGAGGGCCTGCTCGTCGGCGGCTCCAGCGGAATGGCCGTGGTCGGTGCCCTCCGTGTCGCGCGCGACCTCCCCGCCGACGCGGTCGTGGTCGTGGTGCTCCCCGACCACGGGCGCGGCTACCTCAGCAAGATCTTCGACGACGAGTGGATGCGCGCGCACGGCTACGACGTCGAGCCCACGGCATCCCTCATCCCCACCCCCTCCGAGGAGCACTCCGCATGAGCACCCATGACGCCGCACGCGGCTTCGACAGCCTCGCCGTCCACGCGGGCCAGGCACCCGATGAGACCACCGGCGCGGTCATCCCGCCGATCCACGTCTCGACGACCTACGCGCAGGACGGCATCGGCGGCCTGCGCGGCGGCTACGAGTATGGCCGCAGCGGCAACCCCACCCGCACGGCGCTCGAGACGCAGATCGCCGCTCTCGAGGGAGGCGTCCGCGCCCTCTCGTTCGCCTCGGGTCTCGCGGGAGAGGACGCCCTGCTGCGCGCCGCCCTCGTTCCCGGCGACGAGGTGCTGCTCGGCAACGACGTCTACGGCGGCACCTACCGCCTGCTCGCGCGTGTCCTCGGTCCCTGGGGCGTGAAGCTGCGCGTCGTCGACATGAGCGACCTGGATGCCGTGGCCGCCGCGATCGAGGAGCGCGCGCCGAGAATGGTCTGGGTCGAGACCCCCAGCAACCCGATGCTGCGCATCACCGACATCGCGGGACTCGCCCGCCTCGGCCACGCGGCCGGCGCGATCGTCGTCGTCGACAACACCTTCGCCTCGCCCGCGCTGCAGCGTCCGCTCTCGCTCGGCGCCGATGTCGTGGTGCACTCGGCGACGAAGTACCTCGGCGGCCACAGCGATGTCGTCGGCGGGGCGCTCGCCTTCGCCGACGCGGAGCTCGCCGAGAAGACGCAGTTCCTCCAGTTCGCCGCCGGCGCGGTGTCGGGACCGTTCGACGCCTACCTCACCACGCGCGGCATCAAGACGCTCGCCGTGCGCATGCAGCGTCACAGCTCGAACGCCCAGTCCGTCGCCGAGCACCTCGCCGGCCACGACCGCGTCGCGAAGGTCTACTACCCGGGTCTGCCCTCGCACCCCGGGCACGAGCTCGCCGCCCGTCAGATGAGCGGCTTCGGCGGCATCGTCTCGCTCGAGCTCGCCGACGGCGCCACGGCCCGCCGCTTCGCGGAGTCGACGCGCCTGTTCACGCTCGCGGAGTCGCTGGGTGGCGTGGAGTCGCTCGTGAACTACCCGGATGCCATGACCCACGCGTCCGTGCGCGGCACCGAGCTGGCCGTTCCCGACACCATCGTCCGCCTGTCGGTGGGCATCGAGTCGGTCGAGGACCTCGTGGCCGACGTCGATCAGGCGCTGGCTGCGCTCTGACGCCCCGCATCCCGAGATGAACGAACCCGGCCTCCCGCAGAAGCGGGGGCCGGGTTCGTTCATCTGCGCGAAGGACGCGGGTCAGCGCTCGGCGCGGCCCAGGTTCTGCGTCAGCTCGTCCGCGTTCTGGCGGACGACATAGGCCGGCTGGTCGCGCTCGACGCGCCAGCTCTCGCTGAGGGGGCCGACGTTGACGGTGTCGAAGCCGAACTCGTCGTAGATGCGGGTCACGAGGGCGACGGCCTCGTCCGAGTCGCTCGAGGTCGCGAGGGCGCGCCGGTTCTCGGTGCCGGCGGGAGCGCCGTCGGTCAGGATGTCGGCGGCCATGATGTGGTTGAACGCCTTGACCACGTGCGACTCGGGCAGGTGCTCCTGCAGCATCTGCGAGGTGGTGGTCTTCTTCTCGTCAAGTTCCGCGAAGTGACCGTCGCGCTCGAAGTAGTAGTTGTTCGTGTCGAGCACGATCTTGCCGGCCAGGGGAGCGACCGGGACCGCCTGGTACGCCTTGAGGGGCACGGTGACGACGACGAACTCGCCGACCTCCGCGGCATCCTGTGCCGTCGCCGCTCGCGCGTTGCCCCCGATCTCGGCGATGAGGTCGTCGAGGGTCTCGGGCCCGCGAGAATTCGCGATCACGACGTCGTAGCCGTGCTGTGCGAAGCCCTTCGCGAGGGCCGAGCCGATGTGTCCTGCTCCGATGATTCCTACGGTTGTCATGTCCGGAGTCAACGGACCGCCGCGCCCCGACATTCCCTCGTCCGCGGGTTATTGTCATACGCGGTGCAAATATCTAGCAGTTCGAGATATCGCTGTCAACGGGGCGAATCGGTGCGGACGCGGCCGTTAGCGTCAGTGCTGTCGAACCCTCACGTGAGTGGTCGCGGACCGGTGTTCGGGTCACCGTCCCGCTGGACCTGTGAGGGCGACGGCCCCCGGTGGACGCGGCTTCGGACACCGGGGGCCGCTTTCTTCTTCGGCGCGGGTCCGCGTGGAGAGCGGGGTCCGGGGTGCCAGACTTGTCCTTCGTGCACGCCGACACCCGCCCCTCGCGCTCCGTCCGCTTCTTCCTCGTCTGCATCGGCGTCGGCCTCCTCGCCGGCCTGATGTCGGGATTGTTCGGCGTCGGCGGAGGAACGGTCATCGTGCCGCTTCTCGTGCTGCTGCTCGGCTTCGACCAGCGCTTCGCCGCCGGAACCTCGCTCGCGGCGATCGTGCCGACCGCGACGGTCGGCGTCATCACGTACGCGGTGGACGGGCACGTGGCGTGGATCCCCGCGCTGATCCTCGCCGCCGGGGCCGTCATCGGTGCGCAGATCGGAACGTGGCTGCTCCCGAAGCTGTCGCAGACCGCGCTCCGCTGGGCTTTCGTCGCGTTCCTCCTCGCCGTCATCGTGAGCCTGTACTTCGTGATCCCCTCGCGTGATGCCGACCTCGTGCTCACCTGGATCACCGGGCCCGGGTTCGCCGTGCTCGGCGTGGTCACCGGCATCCTGGCCGGTCTCCTCGGGGTCGGGGGCGGCATCATCGTCGTCCCCGCGCTGCTGCTGCTGTTCGGCACGAGCGACCTGATCGCCAAGGGCACATCGTTGCTGATGATGATCCCGACCGCGATCTCGGGGACCGTGGGCAACCTCCGCCGATCCAACGTCGACCTCACCGCCGCGGCGTGCGTGGGGATCGCCGCGTGCGCGACGACGGCGCTCGGCGCGCAGATCGCGAAGGCCGTGGATCCGTTCGTGGCGAACGTGCTGTTCTCGATCTTCCTCGTGTTCATCGCGTCGCAGATGGCGGTCAAGGCGGTGCGCGGGCGCCACCAGCGCTGACCGCCCGCCGGCACGCGCGCTCGCATCCGCGGGAGCGGAACCCTCGACGTCCGCGACCGGGCCCGACGGACCGCCCGCCGTAGACTGGACCCGTGCCCGTGAATCCTGAACTGGTCGGCCGTGTGTTCCCGCCGACCGCGCCGTACCTGGTCGGCCGCGAGAAGGTGCGCGAGTTCGCCCGCGCCGTCTTCGCCGACGCCCCGCAGCACGTCGACCCCGAGGCCGCGCGCGCTCTCGGATACGCCGACGTCGTCGCCCCGCCGACGTTCGCCATGGTGGTGCAGGACCTCACGCTCCAGCAGCTGCTCGGCGACCCCGAGTCCGGCATCGAACTGTCGCGTCTCGTGCACGCGGAGCAGCGCTTCCGTTACACCCGCCCGATCGTCGCGGGCGACGAGCTCGTCGCGACGCTCTCGGTGACCGGCATCCGGTCGATGGGCGGGAACGCCATGATCACCAGCGAAGCCGAGATCGTGGATGCCGACGGCGCCCACGTCGTGACCACGACCAGCATTCTTCTGGCGGGGGAGGCCGGCGCATGAGCACGTTCACCGTGGGCGAGGTCATCGCCGAACGCTCCGTCCACCTGACGCGCGAATCCCTCGTGCGCTACGCGGGGGCCTCCGGCGACTTCAACCCGATCCACTACCGCGACGACGTCGCCGCCGCGGTCGGTCTTCCCGGTGTGCTCGCGCACGGCATGCTCACGATGGGCATCGCCGTGGGCACGCTCGCCGAGGCGATCGGCGACTCCGGCCGCATCGCCGAGTACGGGGTGCGCTTCACGCGTCCCGTCGTCGTCGATCCCGAGACCGGAGCCGACCTGCACATCAGCGCCAAGGTCGGCGCCGTCGACGACGAGACCGCGCGCATCGATCTCACCGTGACCTTCGCCGAAACCACCGTGCTCGGCAAGGCGCAGGTGCGGGTGCGGCTCGCCTGATGCCCGAGGTCGCTCCGATCCCGCTGTCGCAGCTGACGACACTGCGCACCGGCGGTGAGCCCGCCCGTCTCATCGAGGCGCTGACGGCCGACGAGCTGGTCGCGGCGCTGCACGAGGTCTGGGCCGACGGCGACGAGTGGTTCGTCCTCGGCGGCGGATCGAACCTCTTCGTCGGCGATGAGCCCTTCGAGGGCACGGTGATCCGCGTGCGCACGACCGGAATCGAGGAGCTTCCCGGCTCGCGGCCCGGCACGGTGCGCCTCCGGGTGCAGGCCGGTCACGACTGGGACGCCCTCGTCGCCGAGACGGTCGAGCGCGGGCTCGCCGGGATCGAGGCGATGTCGGGCATCCCCGGCACGGTGGGGGCCGCCCCCGTGCAGAACGTCGGAGCGTACGGCCAGGAGATCGTGCAGACGCTCGTCGAGGTGGAGCTGATCGACGAGGCGACCGGCGACGTCTCGGTCGTCCCCGCCGCGGAGCTCGGCCTGGGCTTCCGCACCTCCGTGCTCAAACAGCACTACGGCTCGATCCCCGACCGCTCGGCCGTGATCCTCTCGGTCACCCTCGAGCTCGAGCACGTCGGGCCGGGGGAGCGCCCCATCGCGGGCGACCAGCTGCGCGGGGCGCTGGGACTGGATGCCGATGACGCGGTGTCGCTGCGCTGGATCCGCGACCACGTGCTCGCGACCCGCGCCCGCAAGGGCATGGTGCTCGACGCCGAAGACCCCGACACCTGGAGCGCGGGCTCGTTCTTCCAGAACGCGATCGTCAGCGCGGCCTTCGCCCGCACCCTTCCCGAGGCGTGTCCGAAGTGGCCGATGGCGCCGATCCTCGACCCGGTGACCGTGATCCCGTTGGCCGCGTTCGACGGCATCCTGCCCCCGCCCCCGGTGGAGCGGCACGAGGTCAAGGTGAGCGCCGCGTGGCTGATCGAGAACGCCGGGCTTCGCCGCGGTTTCCGCTTCCCGCGCTCGCGCGCCGGACTGTCGACGAAGCACACGCTCGCGCTGACCAACCGCGGTGAGGCGACAGCGGCCGAGATCGCCGAGCTCGCCCGCTTCGTGCAGAACCGCGTGCACTCCGAGTTCGGCCTTGTTCTGCAGCCCGAGCCGGTCCTGGTGAACGTCGAGCTGTAGCCCTCGACGCGCACCCGGGGTGTGCCGTCGGGCGGGACGGCGGGGAACTTCGCGGGACGGCAGACGAACGGCGGTGCCGGTCACCCCGAGGGGCGACCGGCACCGCCGGGAACGACGCTCAGGCGAACAGGCGCTGGAGGCGCTGGACGCCCTCGAGCAGCTGGTCGTCGCCCAGGGCGTACGACAGGCGCAGGTAGCCGCTCGGGCCGAAGGCCTCGCCGGGGACGACGGCGACCTCGGCCTTCTCGAGGATGAGGTCGGCGAGCTCGAGCGACGTGGTGGGTGTCACGCCGTCCCACTCGCGGTTCAGCAGGCCCTGCACGTCGGGGTAGACGTAGAACGCCCCGAGCGGGTTGGGCACCTCGACGCCGTCGATCTTCGACAGCTCCGACACGATCAGCTGCCGGCGGCGGTCGAACGCGAGACGGAACTGCTCGGCCTCGTCCTGCGGGCCGTTCAGCGCTGCAGCGGCGGCGATCTGGGCGACGTTGTTGACGTTGCTCGACAGGTGCGACTGCAGGTTGCCGGCGAGCTTCATGGCATCCGCCGGTCCCACCATCCAGCCCACGCGCCATCCGGTCATGGCGTAGGTCTTCGCGACGCCGTTGACGAGGATGGTCTGCTCGGCGAGCTCGGGGACGGCCTCGACGATCGAGACGGCGCGCACGCCCTCGTAGGTGAGGTTCTGGTAGATCTCGTCCGTGATGACCCAGATGCCGTGTTCGAGGGCCCAGCGGCCGATCTCGGCGGTCTCCTCGGGGGTGTACACCGAGCCGGTGGGGTTCGAGGG
The DNA here is from genome assembly GCA_029239635.1 of Microbacterium sp. Taxonomy (GTDB): domain Bacteria; phylum Actinomycetota; class Actinomycetes; order Actinomycetales; family Microbacteriaceae; genus Microbacterium. The sequence continues at coordinate 13,667 of JARBUN010000007.1, forward strand.
CGAGACGAAGACGAGCACCGTGGTCTTGTCGGTGCGGGCGGCCTCGAGCTGGGCGACGGTGACCTTGTAGTCCTGGTCGGCACCGGCGAAGACCTCGACGGGGGTGCCGTCGGCCAGCGCGATGGCCTCGGGGTACGTCGTCCAGTACGGGGCGGGGAGCAGCACCTCGTCGCCGGGGTTCACCACGGTCTGGAACGCCTGGTACACCGACTGCTTGCCGCCGTTGGTCACGATGACCTGCGACGGCGCCACCTCGAGGCCCGAGTCGCGCAGCGTCTTGGCCGCGATCGCCTCGCGCAGCACGGGAAGGCCGGCGGCGGGCGTGTAGCGGTAGTTCTTGGGGTTCTGCAGCGCCTCGGCGGCGGCATCCACGATGAACGAGGGCGTCGCGAAATCCGGCTCGCCCGCGGCGTACGAGATGACCGGTCGGCCGGCGGCCTGGAGGGCCTTGGCCTTGGCGTCGACCTTGAGGGTCGCGGACTCGGCGATGGCGGAGAGCTTGCGGGAGAGCGGGGCGCGGGAAGTCACGATTCCGAGCCTAGTGTTTCCGCGCTTTCGCGCCGAGGGTCATGTCGCCGACGGGCCTCAGGACGGCATCAGGATCAGCACGGCCGGCGCGAGCATCAGGATGCCGAGCCCCAGCGCCACGATCGACCACGCTCGCCTGCCCGCTCGGCGTGCCGCGACGATCAGACCGATCACGGACAGCACGATGACGATCACCCCGTCGACGAACAGCAACGGCAGCAGGATGATGCCCATCCACCAGATCGCGTTCATCTCGGGGATGAGCCCCACGAGGAAGACGAAGAGCGTCGGCACGAGGAGGACGGCGGACAGGACCACGGCGACGATGCCGAGGACGTCCGCGGGGCGCCGCGGTGAGAGGGGGGCACGGGTCATGCGGTCACCGTAGCGCGCGCACCGCGCCGGCTGCGCGGAAAGCGCGCGACGGCGTCACGAGACGGTTACACGGGTCCGTTACCGTGGCGAGGTGACAGCAGAGCCCCTGGCGCCGACGCGCCCCCATCGCCGTGCCGTCCTCGCGCTGTCCAAGCTCGGCCTCGCCACCGTGATCGTCGGACTCGCGACCGGCCTCGCCGTGCTCTTCCTGGTGTGGATCGTGCACTCGATCGAGCACCTCGTCTGGGGCCACGAGCAGGGACCCTTCCTCGACGGTCTCGCGCTGCCGTCGCCGTGGTGGCTGCCGATCGTGACGGTCGGCGGCGCGGGCGTGGTCGCCGCTGTCGGCTGGTACCTCCTGCGTCGTTTCGGTCGCACGCTCGCCACGGTCGAGCAGGGAGTCGACGGAGCCCGGATGCCGTGGTGGGAGACGCTCGCCGACACCGTCATCCAGGTGACCTCGGTGGCCCTGGGCGCCTCGATCGGTAAAGAGGTGGCCCCGCGCGAGCTGTCGGCGATGGCGGGATCGAAGATCGTGAGCTGGTTCGGCCTCGACCCGCGGTGGCGCCGCATCCTCATCGCCTCGGCCGCCGGAGCCGGTCTCGCGGCCGTGTACAACGTCCCCCTCGCCGGAGCACTGTTCGCGATCGAGATCCTGCTCGCGCAGTTCAGCGTGGGCGGGGCCGTCGTGGCGCTCTCGATCAGCGCGATCGCGACGTTCGTCGCCCGGCCGCTCGTCGGCGACGGGTCGCTCTACCAGGTCCCGCCGCTCGAGGTGAACGCCTCGCTCGTCGTCGCGGCCATCCTCATCGGGCCGCTCATGGGCTGGGGTGCGACGAGCTTCGCGACCGTGACCAAGGCGCTCGGGCGGTTCCGTCCGAAGGGCTGGAAGCTCCTCCTCGTCCTGCCCCTCACCTTCGCGGCGGTCGGCCTGCTGGGGGCGTTCTTCCCCCTGATCCTCGGCAACGGACGCGCGCTCGCCACGGCCGGATTCGACCTCTCCCAGCCGGCGCTGCTCCTGTTGCTGCTCGCCGTGCTGAAGTACGTGGCGACGACGATCTCGCTCGGCTCGGGGGCCATCGGCGGCACGCTGCAGCCCTCGGTCGCCATCGGTGCCGCGCTGGGCGCCGCCGCGGCGGCGGGCTGGGCGTTCATCTGGCCGGGCGCCGACGGCACGGCCCTCGCCATCGTCGCGGCGGCCGCGTTCCTGGCATCGAACATGCGCGCGCCCTTCACGGCGATCGCGCTCATCATCGAGTTCACCGACACCGGCTTCACCCTGTTGTTGCCGATCTTCCTCGCGGTGGCGGGTTCGCTCGCTGCGGCGCGGCTCTCGTCGCGGACGAGCCTCCGGCGCTTCACGCCGATCGACCCGGCCCGCCCCTGAGAGCGGCCGGGTCGATCGGCGGACGGCGGCGGAGTTCGCCGCCGGTGAGGTGTCCGGTTCAGACGAACGCGGCCAGGGCGGCCTCGAGGGCTTCGGGATCGGCCCCCGCGGCGCTGTTGTCGAACAGCACGTGGTGCGCTCCGCGCCATCGGCAGTCCGCGGCCTGCGCCGTGGCCCAGAACTCGTCCCAGTGGGCGAGCTTCCAGGCGTCGCGGCCGTACCCGCGGGTGTCCACCCGGTCGCGCACCAGGCTGCCGTCGACGGTGACGTGGACGACGACGATCGTCATGTCGCGGGGCCAGTCGTGCGCTGCGGCGGCACGTTCGAGGTAGTCCGCCTCGGGGAAGTAGCGCACGAACGGCGCATCGAGCACCACGTCCGTGCCCAGGCGCAGGTTGTCGCCGGCGAGGCGCAGCAGCGTCGCGTACTCCAGGCCCATCACGACGTCCTGGTAGTAGGGATTGTTGTCGCGTTCGTTCTTGTCGCTCCCCGCGGCTTCGAGCAGCGCCTCGGTGAAGGCGGTCGCGACGGAGTCCTTGTCGAGGTACGCGGCACCGATGCGGCGCGCGATCATCGTGCTCACGGTCGATTTGCCGCTGCCGGCGGGTCCGATCACGAAGAAGAGTCGTGCGGTCATGAGTCCTCCCGGGGAGGGGAGGGAGCGCGTGGCACCCTCCCCTCGGTGATCAGGATGCCGCGAGCGAGCGGTCCTTGACGAACAGGCCGTACGAGAGGGCTCCGACCAGCAGCAGCACGCCGCCGATGAGGAAGACCAGGGTGTAGTTGCCCCCCGTCGACGCGAGGATCGCGCCGGTGACGACCGGGGCCACCGCGGCCCCGATGAAGCCGCCGAAGTTCTGGATGGCGCCGAGCGATGCGACCTGGTTCGACGGGGCGATGTCGGACGCGAGGGTCCAGAGGCAGCCGATCGGCACCTGGGAGGCGAAGTACCCGACCGACAGCAGGACGACGGCGAGCGGGGTGCTGTCCACGTACGCGACGGGCAGGACCGCGGCTGCGGCGAGGATCGCCCCGCCGACGATGGGGATCTTCCGCGCCCGCACGGTGTTCACGCCGCGGCGCACCAGTCGATTCGAGAGCCAGCCGCCGAAGATCACGCCGACGATGCCGCACAGGAAGGGCAGCGAGGCGAGCCAGCCGCTCTCGGCCAGGCTGAAGCCGCGCGCGGTCTGCAGGTAGCTGGGCAGCCAGGTGAGGTAGACCCAGACGGTGTAGAAGATGCCGAAGGCGCCCAGGACCATGAACCACGTGTTCGACTGCACCAGGAGGCGTCCCCAGCCCACCTTCTCGACCGACGCGGCCACACGTGCCTCGGCCTCGGCGCCCTTGATGAGCGCCTGCTCCTTGAGCGTCGGGTCACGGTAGATGCGCAGCCAGACGAGGGCGACGACGATGCCGAAGGCGCCGACGATGATGAACATCCCGCGCCAGCTCATCGTCAGCAGCAGGAAGGTCAGCAGGGGCGGGGCGATGGCGTTGGCGATCTGCGAGCCGGTGTTCACGAGCGAGACGGGAAGCGCGCGCTCGGACTTGTTGAACCACCGCTCGTTGACCTTCAGCGCCGAGGTGAAGAAGGGGGACTCGGTGATGCCCAGCGCGACACGACAGGCGTACAGGACGCCGAAGGAATTCGCGGCGGCCGTGACGATCGACACGAGCGACCACGCCCCGGCGGCGAAGGCGAACATCTTCTTCGGGCCGAACTTGTCGACGAGGTAGCCGGCGGGGAGGTTCGCGATCGCGTACGGCCAGGAGAACGCCGACAGGAGCAGGCCCATGGCGAAGGGGTCGAGGCCGAACTCTCCGGCGATGGTGGTGTTCGCCACGCTCAGGGTCGAGCGGTCGAGATAGTTCACCACCCCGCCCAGGATCAGGAAGCCGACGAGGAACCATCGGATCCGGATCGTCTTCTTCTCAGCGCGCGTGAGCTGCGGCGCGTCGGCCGTCGTCTCGCTCATGGTCCACTCCTTCGTGTGCAGGGAGCGGCGGACGTCACGGTCCGCCGCGAGGGGGTCAGTGGGGCGTGCGGGCGTTCTCGACCGCAGCCAGGAAGGTCGACGCGGCACGCGTGACGTCGTCGAGGTCGCCGCTCGTGCGGGCGGCCTTGGTGATCGCGCTTCCCACGCCGACGGCGAGTGCCCCGGCGTCGAACCAGTCGCCGACGTTGTCTGCCGTGGCTCCGCCGGCCGGGAGGATGGGTGCGTGCGCGAGCGGCGCCATCACCGTGCGCAGGTAGTCGGGGCCGGCGATCTCGGTCGGGAAGAGCTTGACGATGTCGGCGCCGGCCTCCATGGTCGCGACGATCTCCGACGGGGTGAAGGCCCCGCTGATCGTCAGCGCCTGGTAGCGGTTGGCCGCGCGGATCATCTCGGGGTTGAGGTTGGGGCTGACGAGCATCCGAGCGCCGGCCTGCACCGAGGCGACAGCCATCTCGGCATCCAGCACCGTGCCCACTCCCACGACCACGCCGGTGTCGGCGTACTCGTCGGCCAGGGTCCGCACGACCTCCAGCGCCCGCGGCACCGAGAGGGTGATCTCGAGGGCGCGGATGCCGCCCGCCACGGCGGCGCGCGACACGGCGAGCGCCTCCTCGGCGGAGTCGAGGCGGACGATCAGGACCACGCCGGTGTCGACGACGGCGGAGAGGACTTCATGCTTCTTTAACATCGTTGCACACCGTATCACGTAGATTCACACTCAAGAACACCGTGTCTCACGCCGCTCCGAGAGTCGTAGGCTCAGACGGATGTCTTCGTCGCCCCCTCTCATCCCGGAACAGCGCCAGCGCGAACTGATGCGCCTGTTGCGCGGCGCGGGTGCGCTGAGCATCCGTCACCTCGCCGCGTCGCTCGGGGTGTCGCACATGACCGTCCGCCGCGACATCGCCGCCCTCGAGGAGGAGGGTCTCGTCGACGCCGTCCAGGGCGGGGTGCGTATCCGGGAGCGCGCGGGGGTGGAACCGCCGCGCGAGCGCGGATCCCGTGCGGTCCTCGAACTGCCGCGCAAGCAGGCGGTCGCTCAGCGTGCCGCCGGTCTCGTCTCCGATGGCATGACCGTGTTCATCGACGCCGGGACGACCTGCCAGGCCCTTGTCCCGCATCTGACGTCGCGCCGCGGACTGACCGTTGTGACGAACGACTTCTTCACCGTGTCCGCCCTGTACGCGCACCCGACGATCGAGGTCATCCACACCGGCGGCGTCGTCGATGCCGCGAGCGGTTCGTCCAGCGGTGTCCTGGCCGCAGCGACGGTGTCGGCGATGACGCTCGACCTCGCGATCCTCAGCACCGGCACCTGGGACTCCTCTCACGGTCTGACCACTCCGGAGCTCGACAAGGTCGTGCTCAAGAGGGCGGTCCTGGATGCCGCGACCTCGGGCGCTCTCGTCGCCGACAGCACGAAGTACGGCACCGCCGAGCGCTTCCGGGTCGTGCCCCTCGACGCGCTCGACGTCATCGTCAGCGATGCGGAGCTGCCGGAGAGCGCCGCCGCGGCGATCGCGGAGATGGGCGTCGAGTTGTGGACCGCCGATCTCTCCTCGTCGTCCTAGGCTTCTCGGGTGATCGAGTGGATTCTGGCCGAGTGGACGCAGATCCTCGGTTTCGCGACGGGCGCCGCGTGCGTGCTGCTGGCGGCCCGACGGAACGTGTGGACGTATCCGATCGGCATCGCGAACAACCTCGTCTTCCTCGTGGTGTTCGTTCCCGCGGGGCTCTACGCCAGCGCCGCGCTGCAGGTGGTGTACCTCGTGCTCGGCGTGCACGGGTGGATCCGGTGGACGCGCGGTGTCGAGCACGACCGCGAATACGTCGCCCGCACGCCTCGCCGTGCGGTGCCGTGGCTGATCCTCGTCGGTGTGGCCGGGACGGCGCTGCTCACCTGGGTGCTCGCGACGTTCACCGACTCGCAGGTCGCCCTCGCGGACGCGGCGACCACCTCGGCGAGCCTCGTCGCGCAGTACATGCTGAACCGCAAGTGGATCGAGAACTGGTGGGTGTGGATCGGCGTCGACGTGGCGTTCGTGGCGCTCTCGATCGCGACCGGACTGTGGATCATCGCCGCCCTCTACGCCCTGTTCATCGTGCTGTGCGTGGGCGGGCTGCGTTCCTGGCACCGCGTGCAGAACGAGTCGGCGGCTGCTGCGCCCGTGGCGGATGCGCGTGCCTGAGCGCCGCTACCGGCACGGCGTGGTGGTCGGGAAGTTCTACCCCCTCCACGTCGGGCACGCGCACCTCATCCGCTCGGCCGTCCGCGCGTGCGAGCGGGTCACGGTCGAGGTGATCGCGGCATCCGTCGAGTCGATCCCGCTCGACACGCGCGCCGCGTGGGTGCGGGAGGACCACCCGACGGTGCGCGTGGTCGACCTCCTCGACGACACCCCGGTCGACTTCGCCTCCGAGAGCGCGTGGGACGCGCACACCGCGACCATCGCGGGCCTGCTCGACGAGCCGGTCGACGTCGTCTTCACCTCCGACGACTACGGGGCCGAGCTCGCGCGGCGTCTCGGTGCGGACTGGGTGCAGGTCGACCCGGGCCGGCGCCTCAATCCGGTGTCGGGGACCGCGATCCGCGCCGACCTCGACGCGCATTGGCACGAGCTCTCGCCCGCGGTGCGCGCCGACCTCGCCGCGCGCGTCGTGGTGCTCGGCGCGGAGTCGACCGGCTCGACCACGCTCGCCGAGGCGCTCGCCGCCGAGCTCGGCACGATCTGGGTGCCCGAGTACGGCCGCGAGCTGAGCGAGACCCGCGAGGGCGGGCTCGACGCCCCCTGGCGCAGCGACGAGTTCGACCTCGTCGTCGATCGGCAGATCGCCTGGGAACAGGATGCCGTCCGGCGAGCGCCGCGTCCCGTGCTGATCTGCGACACCGACGTGCTCGCCACGGCGCTCTGGCACGAGCGGTACGTGGGCGCCCCGGCACCGCGCATCATGGCGCGCGCCGCGGATCACCGTCCGGCGCTGTACCTCCTCACGGGGGATGAGATCCCGTTCGTGCAGGACGGGATGCGCGACGGCGAACACATCCGCGCCGACATGCAGGAGCGCTTCCGCGAGGTCCTCGCGGCGCAACCGGTGCCGTGGGTCGAGGTACGGGGGACGGTGGCCGAGCGGGTGGCATCCGCCCTTCCCCTCATCCGTCGCGCGGTGACCGAGGCGACCTCTTTCGCCGCCCCCATGGAGGGTCGACCGCACGCCGAGCAAGAGGAGCTGCGACGGCGGGCCGGCGGTTAGGCTGGCGCGATGGCGGACCGCTGGCACAAGCTCTCGCAGGCTCCCACCACGTCGGGCTCGGGGGAGGGGGCGGCCGCGATGACGGCCGCGGATCTCTTCCGGGATACGCCCGCGAAGCCCGCGGTGCCGCTCGATGAGAAGCTCCGCCAGACCTACTACTGGATCGTCAATCGCGCGGTGATCTCGCCGTACTATGACGTCGAGTTCTCCTCGGGGGCGCCGCTGGCCTTCCCTCTCGGCGACGCCGGGGCCGAGCTGACGCTGCCGAGCGAGGCATCGTTCTCCTCGAACGTCCTGCTGCCGCTGTTGAGCTTCGCGGTCGGGGGGAAGTGCCTGCTCGTCGGAGGTCCGGGGCGCGGCAAGACGACCGTCGCGGTGCTCATGGGGGTGCTCGCCGGCTCGACGCCCGACGACGTGCGCCGCGGTGTGCAGCAGGGGCAGCCGCAGCTCACGATCAGCGACCTCGTCGGCATCCCTCTTCCGCGCGACCTCATGAACGCGGCGAGTCTCGCCGAGGTGGGGGTCGCGTGGCGCGATTGGCTGTCGCGGCCGGTCAAGATCGTCGACGAGTACAACCGCATCCCCACCAAGACGCAGTCGGCGCTGTTGACGATGGTGGCCGAGGGGTACGTCGAGAGTCACGATCAGCTCCGGCGCACGGCTCCGGCATCCGGTGTCGAGAGCTGGTTCTTCACCGCGAACGACGACGCGGGCGGGGGGACGTTCCCGGTGATCCAGGCGCTGCGCGACCGGATGGACGTCACCGTGCCGGCGGCGGGGTTCAACAGCCGCTTCCTCGACGAGCTGATCACGCGGGTCGAGGCGGGAGAGAAGCCCGAGGAGCACGTTCCCGCCGAGCTCGTCTTCGCCCCCGACGAGCAGACCGCGATGCGGGCGGCGATCCGCGCGGTGCCGGTGCCGACCGAGGTGCGTCGACGGCTGGAGTTCTTCCTCAGCCACTTCGAGTTCGTGCAGGGCGGCGGACGACGATTCGAGTACCGCACGAAGGACACCGTCACCACCGCGGGCGGCAAGGTCGCCGAGACGATCGAGGCGAACTCGGGAGCCGACCTCATGGCCGACCTCGGCGCGCAGACGCTGAACGGCCTCTCGGTGCGGGCGCTGCAGACGCTCATCGTCTACGCCAAGGCCGTCGCGTGGTTCCGCGGGCGTGACGAGGTCTCCCTCGCCGACGTCGCGGCGATGGTGCCGTTCGTGCTGCGCGGCAAGCTGCTGCCGAACCCCACGCACCCGCGCTTCGACGTCGGCGTCGAGCGCGAGCTGTCGACCGACCTGATGAGCTGGCTCAGCGACCTGTTCGCCGAGTCGTGCCGGCAGTACGACGCGCTCGGGCGGGGACGAAAGGACCCCGTGGGCGAGCTCCTCGCGCAACTGGAAGCCGGACTCGACGGGGTCTCCGCGGTCGAGGCCTCGCGCCGCCTCACCGCGGTCGAGGGGCGCCTTCGGGCCGCGTCGGCATCGGGCAAGCTCTACGGCCGGGACTTCGACGACCTCACGGCGCTGAAATACCTGCACCAGCGCTACACCGCCTACCTCCGCTGGCTTGAGGGGCGCGCGTGATCCGTCGCCCCGGGCATCTGGCCGACACCGAGCCGCCGACCGGGGTGCCCCTCGCCGTCCCGGGGCTGGACCTCGAGCGAGCGGGGCTCAACGTCGAGGCGGCGGGAGGCTCGGCCGAGCGGTTCTGGCACGTCCTCGCCGCCGGGCAGGCCGCCCTGCCGTCCGACGTCTCGACCGATGTCGTCGTCGCCCTCTCGGGGATCGCGGGCTGGCGCGCCGGCGTCCTGGGGCTTCGCGACGACGCCCTCGCCCACCTCGCCGACGTCCCCGCGGCCGCCGCCGCGGCTGCCCTCGGCCTGTCCGAGACCGACCTCGACGCGTTCGTCGAACGCCAGCGCACCGACCGGTACTGGTGGCCCGGCCGCGCGGCCGCGCGAGGGTATGTCTGTGCGGTCGGCGGATTCGCGGGACTCGGGGGCGCCTGGACGGCACCGCCCGTCGACGCGCGGCCGCTCGACGACGACGGCTCCTTCGCCGTGCGCACGGGGGAGCGCTGGTGGCGCGTGGATGCCGACGTTTGGGGGTCGCGCCTGGTCGCTCTCGACCGGGAGCCGCAGACCGTGCCCGGACGGGGCGGCGGGCCGGCGGCATCCCTCCTCACCTTCGCCGAGTCGTACCTCGCGTGGATCTACGTGGCGGAGCCGGCATGAAGACGGCCGCGCTCGAGGGGGACGTGCGCCGCGCCTGGGAGAGCGCGCAGGAGCTGTGGGGCGTGCACATGCACGATGCCGAGCTGCGGCCGGGTGCGGGCAAGACGCACGGGGCTCCCGCGTGGTTCCGCTTCCCTCCGGCGATCGTCGTCGACCCGCGGATGGTCGCGGAGCTCGGCGGCGCCGACGAGATGGAGAGCGTCTTCGCGCACGAGCTCGGTCACCACGCGCTCGCTCCCGGGACGCGCTTGGATTCGCTGAAGATCCGGCACCAGCTCGCGCGGACGCTGGTCGCCGCGGGGGCCACGTCGGTGCGCGACGACGACGTCGCGATGCTGTCGAACCTGTGGACCGATCTGCTCGTCAACTCCCAGGTCGGGCTGCTGCAGCGCCGTCGCGACGGACCGGGGGAGCCGGGAATCGTGCGGCTGTCGCGCTCGCTCTACCGGGCCTCGCGTGACACGGGCGGCCGGTTGTGGTGGGTGTACCTCCGCACGTACGAGCTGCTGTGGGACCTCACCCCCGGGACGCTCTGCGCCGTCCAGCCACCCCCCGCCCCGGCCGCGCCCACCGCGACGGCGACGGCGGAGCGCCCGCTCGACAGGATCCCGGAGCGGCACCGCGAGGCCGAGCAGAGGCTGCGCGAAGCGCGGGCCGAGGCCGAGCGCGTCTCGCGAGAGCTCGCTGAGGCCACGATCACGCGTCCCGGTCTCGACGCGGATCTCCTCGCCGGGCTCGTGCGGACCTTCGCGGGCGATGCCGTCTCGGGTGCCCTGCGCTTCGGCGTGCTGATCGCGCCGTACCTCGTGGCGGAGCGGGCCGCGGGCGCGTCGATGCCGGGCGGGGAGTGCTCCGCCGACGACGCGCCGGCCGGTGCGACGGAGCTCGGCCGCGTGCTCGCGGACCCCCGCTTGCGGGAGCCGATCCCCGCGCCCGACGGACGCTCGCCCGACGGCGCGCGGTCGGCGCGGAAGGGGGCGGGGCAGGCCCTCGGGGTCGCCCGGACCCTCGAGCTGTACGAGGGAGCGGATCAGGATGCCGTGATCGCGGCGTGGTACCGCGCCGAGGCCGCGCGATGGGTACGTCCCCTCACCCGGCGCGCACCCGCGACGCCGAGCGAAGAGCTCCCCGGGCCCGTGGAGACCTGGGAGACCGGCGACGATCTCGCCGACCTGGACTGGCGGGCGACGCTGCGCGCCGGCGGCGCCGTGGTGCCGGGCATCACGACCCGGCGCCGCTCGTACCTCGCCGACGACCCGTTGCCGCACGAGACGAGCATCGCCCTCGACCTCTACATCGACTCCTCCGGGTCGATGCCGAACCCGCGATCGGGTTCGCCCGCCGTGCTCGCGGGGACGATCCTCGCTCTGTCGATCCTGCGCGGGGGAGGGCGGGTGCGCGTCGCGAGCTTCTCGGGCCCCGGGCAGGTCGGGGGCAGCGAGAGCTTCACGCGGGACCCCGGTCAGGTCGTGCGCGACCTCGCCCTCTTCTTCGCCGGGGGGACGACCTTCCCCCTCGACCTGCTCGAGCGCCGCGCCCAGGGCCTCGGCCGCGCGACGACGGAGGAGCGCCGCCACCTCGTCGTGCTCTCGGACGACGGTCTGGTGTCGATGTTCGGTGCGGGCGATCCCGACCGCGCCGACGTGGCGGCGCGCGTACGCTCGACGCTGTCGACCGGCACGCTCGTCGTCCTCGACCGCTCCCGCCGGGTCGAACCCCTCGCGCGGGCGGCCGGCTACGAGATCCTGTATCTGGAGACGATGGATGACGCTCCCACGGCGTGCGCGGAACTGGCGGAGGTGCTGAATGGCTGACGCCGACGAACTGCTGCGGGTGTGGTCGAGCCTCGCGCCGCCCGAGGGGGAGACCTGGTCGCTCGCTCGTCCCGGACCCCCGCTCGACGCGGTCGCCGCGCGGCTGTCGAGCGTGCCGCGGTCCTTCCTCGACGACGAGGTCTCGATCACCGCGCTGTCCGGAGACATCGCCGGGGTCACGTGCGCCTCCGCCGCCTACGCCGCCGACGCGCAGGTCCGTCGCGGAGCCGCGATCGGGCTGTGGCTGCTCGCGAGCGAGGACGTCCTCGAGCCGTTCCATCCGCCCCTGGCCGGCCCGTGGGGGCTGCGGGCCGTCGACTCTCTCGCGCTCCGGGTCGCTCCGGTCGTCGATCCCCTCGACTGGCTCGCCGACGACGAGCGGCGCGAGGAAGCGGCGCGCACCTTCCTGCTGTGGGCCGGGTTCGTGCCCGCCGGCGAAGACCGCGAGACCGCCCGGGCCCTGTGGCAGGCGCGCGATTCGCTCCGGCGCAGCAGCGCGCTCGCCGAGGCCTACGCGGCGTACGAGCATCGCGAGGAGATCGCGCGGCGCCTGGCGGACGCCCGCGCGCGGGAGGCGGCGGCGAGGTACTCGAGTGAGTGACCCCGACGATCCCCTCGCCCTGGGGGAGTACCGGCCCGGTTCCGCGGCGGTGCTGACGGATGCCGAACGCTGGCCGACCCTCGACGCCGAGGCCGCGGCGCGCCTGCATCGCTGGCGGACGCACCCGGCGGCGCCCGCGTGGGTGCACGCGACCGGTGATCGGCTCACGGCGGACGCTATCGAACGGACGCGACGGCCCCTCCCGCTGGAGGGATGGCTCGACGAGCATCTCGCGACCGCCCGGAAGCTGCCGTTCTACCGCGGACGCACGGGCCTCGCGACCCTCGCGGACTTCCCGCTCATCGGCCGCGCCGACCTCGTCGCCGACATCTCGGCCTTCGTCCCGCTCGACGCTGACCTCGACCGGATGCTCCACGGCACGAGCTCGGGCTCGACGGGCGCGGCGCTGGTGATCCCCGACGACGTCGAAGAGGTCGCACGCGGCTTCCACCTCCTCGTCGATCTCGCCCGTCGCGCGGGGGTGGAGTGGACTCCGGATGCCGAGCGCCTCGCGCTCGTCTGGGTGCTGCAGCAACGCCAGGCGTTCACCTACGTCTCGCTGATCAGCGGGTTCTCGCACCGGGCGATGGCGCGCGTGAATCTCGACGTGCGCGCGTGGCGCGCGGCATCCGATCGTTCCCTCTTTCTCGCGGACGCGGATCCGCAGGTGATCTCGGGCAATCCGACGAGCCTCGCCGAGCTCCTGAGCGACGACCTGCGCGCGGTGCTGCGGCCGCTCGCGCTGTTCTCGGGCGCGATGGCGCTGTCGGGACCGCTCCGCGCCGAGCTCGAGGCCGCGTTCTCGTGCCCGGTCATCGACGTCTATGGTCTGCACGAGACCCGGCCGATCGCGGCGCGCACCGACGACGGACCGTTCCGGGTGCTCGACCGTCGGGTCCACGTCGAGATCCTGGATGCCGAGGGGCATCCGCTGCCCGAGGGGACGAGGGGCGAGATCGTCGTCACGGTGGGCGAGAACCCGCTGCTCCCGCTCGTGCGGTACCGCACGGGCGATGTCGGCCGGCTCGTGCGTCTCGCGGACGGCGGCGTCGGGATCGCCGACCTCGAGGGGCGCGAGCACACCGAGTTCGCGACCGGCGGCGGGGTGCGCGTCCCGTCCGTCGATCTCACGCAGCAGCTGCAGAGCCACGGGGCGCGGGGGTGGTCCGTCGTGCAGGAGGCGTCCGGCGCGGTGGCGGTGACGGTGGTCGGCGGCGACGCGCCGGTGATCCGCGGCGCGCTGGAGAAGCTGCTCGATCAGCCCGTCGAGGTCACGCGGGTGGAACGGCTCATCGACCTCGGCGAGGGGAAGCCGCGTCGGTTCGTCTCGCGCGCGGTGGCCCCGCGCCGCGGAACCTGGACAGCGTGACGCGAGCCCCCTCCCGAGACGGGGAGAGGGCTCGCGCGCGTGACCGGTGTCAGTCGAGGTACTTCGCGTACGCCGGCAGCGTGAGGAACGCCGGGAACTCCGGGCGCAGCGCCACCTCGCGGAACACCGCGGCCGCGTCGTCGAAGCGATCCCCGGCGGAGCGCGGCACCTCGGCCAGCACCTCCTCGAGCAGGCCCTCGACGAACGGGCGGGTGATCGCGTCGCCCTCGGCCGTCTCGCGGTCCTGGTGGATCCACTGCCAGATCTGCGAGCGCGAGATCTCCGCGGTCGCGGCGTCTTCCATGAGGTCGTCGATCGCGACGGCGCCCAGGCCCCGGAGCCACGCCTCGATGTAGCGGATCGCCACCGAGACGTTGCCCCGCACACCCGCCGTCGTCACCGGCAGACCGATGCGCACGTCGAGCAGGTCGGCGGGGTCGACCGCCACCTCGTCGCGGGTCCGGCCGAGCTGGTTCGGCTCGTCGCCGAGCACCGCGTCGAACTCGGCGCGCGCCACCGGGATGAGGTCGGGGTGGGCGACCCACGTGCCGTCGAAGCCGTCGCCGGCCTCGCGTCGCTTGTCGGCGGCCACCTTCTCGAACGCGGCCTCGGTGACCTCGGGGCGCCGACGGTTGGGGATGAACGCGCTCATGCCGCCGATCGCGTACGCGCCCCGCTTGTGGCAGGTCTGCACGAGCAGCTCGGTGTACGCCCGCATGAACGGCACCGTCATCGTGACCTCGCTGCGGTCGGGCAGCACGAAGCGCGCGCCCCGGCCGCGGTAGGTCTTGATGATCGAGAAGATGTAGTCCCACCGCCCGGCGTTGAGCCCCGCGCAGTGGTCGCGCAGCGCGAAGAGGATCTCCTCCATCTCGAACGCCGCGGGCAGCGTCTCGATCAGCACCGTCGCGCGGATCGTGCCGTGCTCCAGACCCAGGCGCTCCTCGGTGAACGAGAACACGTCGTCCCACAGCCGCGCCTCTTCGGCCGACTCGATCTTCGGCAGGTAGAAGTACGGTCCCCGGCCCGCGGCGATCAGCGCGTGCGCGTTGTGGAAGACGTACAGCCCGTAGTCGACGAGCGACCCGGATGCCGGCAGCTCGCGGCCGGAGCGGTCGATGAACGTCACGTGCTTCTCGGGGAGGTGCCACCCGCGCGGGCGCATCACGATCGTCGGGGTGCGCTCCGCGGTGACCTCGTAGCGCTTGCCCTCGCCGCTCGTGAACGACAGCCGGCCGCGGATCGCGTCGAACAGCGACAGCTGCCCGCCGATGACGTTGCGCCAGGTGGGGCTCGTGGCATCCTCCTGGTCGGCGAGCCACACCCGCGCGCCGGAGTTGAGTGCGTTGATGGTCATCTTCGGGTCGGTGGGGCCGGTGATCTCGACGCGGCGGTCCTCCAGGCCCGGTCCGGCGCCCGCCACGCGCCACGACGGGTCGTCGCGGATGTGCGCGGTGTCGGCGCGGAAGTGCGGGTCGTCGCCCGTGCCGATCTCGAAGCGGCGCCGCTCGCGCGCCGCCAGCCGGTCGTGCCGGCGTCGGGCGAAGCGGTCGTGCAGTTCGGTGACGAAGGCGAGGGCGGCCGGGGTGAGGATCTCGGCATCCCGTCCGTCGAGGGAGCGCTCGAGGCGCAGGTGCGGAGAGGATGCGGATGCGGATGGGACGGTGCTCGGCATCCGGGATCCCTCGGCGTTCGCGCGGGTCGGGGTGGGCGGGGGCGGGGTGTCGATGAGGGTCATGGTCGTGTCTTTCTGTGTCGTGGCGTCCCGCCTGCTTCTCGGACCATGTCCCGAAAGTGGTGGCTGGGGGGTGGCCCAGGTGACCAGAAGGGGGACATGGTCTGCGGAAAGTGGGACGAGCGGTGGGAGGGGGTGCCCGGCGGCGCGGGGTGCGTGCCGTGCCGGGCACCGGGGACCATGTCCCGAAAGTGGTGGCTGGGGGGGCCCAGGTGACCAGAAGGGGGACATGCTCTGCGAAAAGTGGGACGAGGGGGCGCGCGGCGGGCTCGCGGGGGAGACCGCGACCGGGAGGGCTCAGTGGAACTGGGCGGTCTCGGTGGAGCCGGCCAGGGCGAGGGTCGCGCTGTCGGGGTTGAGCGCGGTCGAGACGACGTCGAAGTAGCCGGTTCCCGCTTCGCGCTGGTGGCGCGTGGCGGTGTAGCCGACGGCTTCGGCGGCGAACTCGGCCTCCTGCAGCTCGACGTACGCGCTCATGGCGCGCTCGGCGTAGCCGCGGGCGAGGTCGAACATCGAGTGGTTCACGGCGTGGAAGCCGGCCAGGGTGATGAACTGGAAGGCGTAGCCCATCGCCGCCAGCTCCGCCTGGAACGTCGCGATCTGCGCGTCATCGAGGTGGCGCTTCCAGTTGAAGCTCGGCGAGCAGTTGTACGCGAGCTTCTTCCCCGGGTAGCGGGCGTGGATCGCCTCGGCGAAGCGACGGGCGAGCTCGATGTCGGGCTCGCCGGTCTCGACCCACAGCAGGTCGGCGTACGGCGCGAAGGCGAGGCCTCGGGCGATCACGGATTCGAGTCCCGGGCGCACCCGGTAGAAGCCCTCGCTCGTGCGCTCCCCGGTGAGGAACTCCCGATCGCGCTCGTCGACGTCGCTCGTGAGCAGGTCGGCGGCGAGGGCATCGGTGCGGGCGATGATCACGGTCGGCACGCCGGCGACGTCGGCCGCCAGGCGCGAGGCGTTCAGGGTGCGGATGTGCTGCTGGATCGGCACGAGCACTTTCCCGCCGAGGTGACCGCACTTCTTCTCGCTGGCGAGCTGGTCCTCCCAGTGGATGCCGGCCGCCCCCGCCGCGATCAGCGACTGGGCCAGTTCGTAGGCGTTGAGCGGGCCGCCGAACCCGGCCTCGGCGTCGGCGACGATCGGGGCGAGCCAGTCCTGGGTGATCTCGCCCTCGGCGCGCTCGATCTGGTCCTGCCGCAGCAGCGCGTTGTTGATGCGGCGGACGACAGCGGGCACGCTGTTGGCGGGGTACAGGCTCTGATCGGGGTAGGTCTGGCCGGCGAGGTTGCCGTCGGCGGCGACCTGCCACCCGCTCAGGTAGATGGCCTTGAGACCGGCGCGCACCTGCTGCACCGCCTGACCGCCGGTGTAGGCGCCGAGGGCCCGGACGTACTCCTCCGTGTGCAAGAGGTTCCAGAGGTTCTCGGCCCCGCGGCGGGCGAGGGTCGCCTCCTCGCGGACGCTGCCGCGGAGGCGGACGACGTCGTCGGCCGAGAACGTGCGCTCGATGCCGTCCCATCGGGGATCGGCATCCCAGGAGGCACGGAGCTCGGCGGCGGTCTCGGTCTGGTCGCCGGGGCGCAGGGGCTGCTGGGCGGGGGTGGCCTGGATCGTCATGAGCGTTCTCCTTCGGATGCCGGGGCTGCCGTGCCCCGTGGAGACCACTGTCCGCGAAGAACAAGCCCTCGAACCGGACTTTCTGTTGTGAAGATCGAGCGATCTTCTGTTCTGGTGAGAACATGGCGTATGGACACCGGCGTCTCTCCCTCTTCGGCATCCCTTCCGTTCGACGATGACGAGGTGGACACCCTCACCATCGGCCGCCGCATCCGCCAGTTGCGCACCGCCCGCGGCATGACGCTCGACGATCTCGCCGGTGCCGTCGGTCGCGCGCCGAGCCAGATGTCGATGATCGAGAACGGCCGCCGCGAGGCGAAGCTCACGCTGCTGCAGGCGATCGCGCGCGCCCTCGAGTGCAAGCTTGACCAGATCCTGGATGCCGAGCCCCTCGACGCCCGCGCCACGCTCGAGCTGTCGGTGGAGCGGGCGATGCGGGGACAGACGTTCCAAGCCCTCGGGATCGCCCCGTTCCGGGTCGGGCGATCGGTGCCCGACGAGGCGCTCGCCGCGATGCTCGCTCTGCAGGCCGAGATCGAACGGCTCCGCGAGGAGCGCTCGGCGACCCCCGAGGAGGCCCGACGCGCGAACGTGGCCCTCCGCCGCCTCATGCGCACGCAGGACAACCATTTCCCGGAGCTCGAGCGCGTGGCATCCGGGATCCTCGAGCGGATCGAACATCCCGGCGGGCCGCTGACCCAGCGCGGGGCGAGCGACATCGCCGCGCACCTCGGCTTCACCCTGCACTACGTGCCCGACCTGCCCTCGTCGACGCGGAGCATCGCGGACGTGAAGAACGGGCGGTTGTACCTGTCGACGAAGGTCGCGAAGGGCGACCCGCGCGCGGCGGTGCTGCAGGCGCTCTCGAGCCGCATCCTCGGGCACGGGGAGCCGACGAGCTACGACGAGTTCCTGCGCCAACGCGTCGAGACGAACTACCTCACCGGCGCGCTGCTCATGCCGGAGGCGCACGTCGTCCAGGCGCTCCGCGAGGCGAAGGAGCGGCGCACGATCAGCATCGAGGACCTGCGCGACGCCTACTCGGTGTCGTACGAGACGGCCGCGCACCGGTTCACGAATCTCGCGACCGTGCACCTCGGCATCCCGGTGCACTTCCTCAAGGTCCACGAGTCGGGGACGATCACGAAGGCGTACGAGAACGACGACGTGAACTTCCCCACCGACCGGCTCGGCTCGATCGAGGGGCAGATGTGCTGCCGGCGGTGGACGAGTCGGGTCGTGTTCGAGGAGGACGACCTCTTCAACCCGTACTACCAGTACACCGACACCGGCAACGGCACCTACTGGTGCACGGCCCGCGTGGAGCAGTCCAGCGAGGGCGCGCACTCGGTGAGCGTGGGAGTGCGCTTCGACGACACGCGGTGGTTCCGCGGCCGCGACACCCCCAACCGCGGCGTGTCACGGCACGCGGTCGAGACGTGCTGCCGTCGCGCGCCCGCGGACCTCGAAGCCGCGTGGCGCGGGCAGGCGTGGCCGAACGTGCGCACGCCGCGCACTCTGCTCGCGACACTGCCGACGGGGGCGTTCCCGGGGGTGGATACGACGGAGATGTACGAGTTCCTGCAGGCGCACGCGCCGCACGCGGGAGCGCATGTGCAAGATGCATATCGAGGCGGGTAAACGGGGCAGGTTGCCCATATCGCGGCGTGCGGCGGGCCTTTAGCGTGTGCAGCACCCGCACCGTCCCTCTTCGCAAAAGGACACTCCCATGGCACGTATGGCTCACGCCGACGACTTCGCCCTCAGCCGCGTCACCCCGAACGCCCAGAAGCACTGGTTCGGCATCGCCGTGCAGCGCTTCGGCCAGGTCTCGGCCCTGTCGCAGTTCCTCCTCGGCGCCACCCTCGGGTACGCGATGACCTTCAGCGAGGCGTTCCTCGCGCTGCTCCTCGGCTCGATCATCCTCGAGGTGATCATGTGCATCGTCGGCATCATCGGGCAGAAGGAGGGACTCAACACCGCCCTCCTCGCCCGCTGGACCGGCTTCGGCGAGATCGGCGCCTCGCTCGTCGGCCTCGCGATCGGCATCAGCCTCATCGGCTGGTTCGGCATCCAGTCGGCCATCTCGGCGCAGTCGCTCGGATCGCTGCTGCCCGGCGTCATGCCCGAGTGGGCGTGGAGTCTGCTGTTCGGTCTCGCCGTCACCGCGATCGTCGCCGTCGGGTTCGTCGGGATGCAGTGGCTCGCCAACATCACCGTGCCGCTGTTCCTCGTGCTGGTGGGCTGGTCGATCGTCTCCGAGCTCAGCAGCCACTCGATCGGCGACCTGCTGACCTCTCCCGCCCCCGGCCCGACCATGTCCGTGTGGCAGGGTACGGCGATCGTGGCCGGAGGCCTCATCGTCGGCGCGATCATCACCGCCGACATGACCCGCTTCAACCGCTCGAAGGCCGACGTCGTCAAGCAGACCGTCCTGGGCGTGACGCTCGGCGAGTTCGTCATCGGCCTCTCGGGAGTGCTGCTGGCGCACGCCGCCCAGTCCGGCAACATCGTCGCGATCGTCACCTCGTCGGTGGGCCTGGTCGGACTCATCATCGTGATCACCGGCACGCTGAAGATCAACGACTGGAACCTCTACTCCTCGACCCTGGGCCTGGTGAACTTCATCTCCACGGCCTTCGGCAAGAACCTGCACCGCGTCACCACGACCATCGTGCTGGGCGTCGTCGGCTCGGTCCTCGCCGCCGCCGGCATCCTGTCGCAGTTCACGGAGTTCCTCATCATCCTCGGCGTCGCCTTCCCGCCCATCGCCGGCATCATGGTGGCCGAGTACTTCCTCGTCCGCCGGTGGCGCGGCGAGCTCGACGCCTCGCGCGCCGAGGGCCGCCTGCCCCTGACCGCCCCGCGCATCGTGCCGGTCACCCTCGGGATCTGGTTGGTCTCGGCGCTCGTGGGGTACTTCGTCACCTGGGGGATCCCGGCGATCTCCTCGCTCGTGCTGTCGATCGTGCTCTACACGATCGCCGGCAAGCTCGGCTGGGTGCGCGGGATCGGCCAGGCCACCACCGCGCAGTCCCCGGTCGCGAGCGCCGCGCCCCTGGCATCCTGACTCACCCCCCGAACGAAAGAAGCTCCACCCATGCACATCGGCATCGACGTCGGCGGGACCAACACCGACGCAGTGCTCATGGACGCCACCGTCACCCTCGCCGGCGTGAAGAAGTCCACCAGTCCCGACGTCACGACCGGCATCGTCGACGCGATCGCGGCCCTGCGCGCCGAGCGCGACTTCGACGGCGACGACATCGACGCGGTCATGATCGGGACGACGCACTTCATCAACGCGCTCGTGCAGGCCCAGCGTCTCGCCCCGACCGCGGCGCTGCGCCTGGGCCTCCCCGCGACGAAGGCCCTGCCGCCTCTCGTGGACTGGCCCGAGGTGCTGACCGAGGCGATCCAGGCGCGCAGCTACCTCGCCCACGGCGGCTACGAGTTCGACGGGCGGCCGATCTCGCCGCTCGACGAGGACGAACTGCGCGGCATCGCCCGCGACATGGCGGAGCACGGCGTGCGATCGGTCGCGATCTCGTCGGTCTTCTCTCCCGTCAACCACGACCTCGAGGTCCGCGCCGCCGAGATCGTCGGGGACGTGCTCGGACCCGACGTCGCCATCTCTCTGTCGCACGAGATCGGTCGGATCGGCCTGCTGGAGCGCGAGAACGCCACGATCATCAACGCGGCGCTGCGCGAGCTCGCCTCCGAGATCGTCGACGGGCTCACCTCAGCCGTGCGCGCCCAGGGCATCGAGGCCCCGATCTTCCTCAGCCAGAACGACGGCACGCTGATGGACGAGGACTACGTCCGCCTGTACCCGGTCGCGACCTTCGCCTCCGGCCCCACCAACTCCATGCGCGGTGCCGCCCTCACCAGCGGTCTGCAGACCTGCGCGGTCGTCGACATCGGCGGAACGACCGCCGACATCGGCCTGCTCAACGCCGGGTTCCCGCGCGAGACGGCGAACGAGGTCAAGGTCGCCGGCATCCGCACGAACTTCCGGATGCCGGACGTGCTGTCGATCGGCATCGGCGGCGGATCGATCGTCGATCTCGAGACCGGCGAGGTCGGCCCCGCCTCGGTCGGCTACCGCCTGACCGAGGAGGCGCTCGTCTTCGGCGGGTCGACCCTCACCGCGACCGACATCGCCGTGGCCGCCGGGCGCGCGGAGGTGGGCGACCCCTCGCGCGTGACGCACCTGGACCCCGCGTTCGTGGAGCGCGTGCTGGCGCGCATCGCCGAACGCGTCGCCGAGGCCGTGGACCGCATGCGCACGTCCCCGGAGCCGATCCCCGTGGTCGCGGTCGGCGGGGGCAGCATCCTCCTCCCCGACGAACTCCCCCTGTTCGGTGCCGTGCACCGCCCGACCAACTACGCCGTCGCCAACGCGATCGGCGCCTCGATCGCCCAGGTGGGCGGCGAGATCGACAAGGTCTACGCGATCGAGGCCGGCCGACGTGACGAGGGCATCGCCGCGATCCGCGCCGAGGCCGTCGACAAGGCGATCGCCGCCGGCGCCCGTCCGTCGTCGGTGTCGATCGTCGACTTCGACGAGGTGCCGATCCCGTACCTGCCCGGCAACGCCACCCGCGTGCGCGTGAAGGCCGTGGGCGATCTCGACATGGGCGTGCGCGCGTGAGCTGGGAGTTGTCGTCGTCCGTCGTCGCGGACCTCGCCCGCGGCGCCGCGGTGCTCGGCACCGGGGGAGGCGGAGACCCCTACATCGGAGCGCTCCTGGCTCGTCAGGCCCTCGCCGAGCACGGGCCGGTGACGGTCGTGGGGCTCGACGAGCTGCCCGACGACGCTCTCGTGCTCACCGTGGCGATGATGGGCGCACCGACCGTCATGGTCGAGAAGCTCCCGAGCCTCGACGAGGTCGTCGCCCCCGTGCACGCGCTCGCCGCCTCTCTGGGGCGCCCCGTCACCCACATCGCCTGCGCCGAGGCCGGGGGAGTGAACTCCACGATCCCGATCGCCGCGGCCGCGGCTCTCGGGCTGCCGCTGCTGGATGCCGACGGCATGGGCCGGGCGTTCCCCGAGCTGCAGATGGTGCTGCCGACGCTGTACGGCGTCACCGCCTCGCCGCTCGCCTTCGCCGACGAGAAGGGCAACACGGCCGTGCTCTCGACCGTCGACAACACCTGGACCGAGCGCATCGCCCGCGTCGCGTGCGTGGAGATGGGCTGCTCGATCATGATCGCCGGGTTCGCGATGTCGGGGACGACCGCTCGCCGCCGTGGTCGAGGCTCTCCGGGGACGGGAGGTGTTCACCGGCAAGGTCGTCGACGTCGAGCGCGGCACGACCGCCGGTTTCGCGCGTGGAAACGCCCGCGTCGAGGGGACGGGCGACACGCTCACCCTGTCGTTCCAGAACGAACACCTCATCGCCCGCACCCGCGACGGCGTGCTCGTGACGACGCCCGACCTCATCATCGTCCTGGATGCCGAGACCGCCGAGCCCATCACCACCGAGGGCCTGCGTTACGGCCAGCGCGTGCGCGTGGTCGCCGCTCCGAGCGACGACCGCTGGCACGCGCCCGAGGCCCTCGCGATGGTCGGGCCGGGCTACTTCGGCTACGAGATGCCGTCCCACCGCTTCGACGGAACCGTGGAGGTGGCCGCATGAGCTGGACCCTGACCGCCGCCGACCTGCCCGACCTCGCGCGTGGCGCGACGTTGCTCGGCACGGGCGGGGGAGGCGACCCCTACATCGGGCAGAAGCTCGTCGAGCGCGTCCTGGGGGATGGGAGCATCACGATCCTCGACCCCGACGAGATCGCCGACGACCTGTTCGTCATCCCCACCGCGCAGATGGGGGCACCGACCGTCATGGTCGAGAAGATCCCCGCCGGCACCGAGCCCACCCTCGCCCTGCGCACCCTCGAGAAGCACCTCGGCCGCACCGCCGATGCCACCATGCCGATCGAGTGCGGCGGCATCAACTCGATGATCCCGCTCATCGTCGCCGCCGAGACCGGCCTCCCCGTCGTGGATGCCGACGGCATGGGGCGCGCGTTCCCGGAGCTGTCGATGGAGACTTTCGCCGTCTACGGCGTGCACGGGTCTCCGCTCGCCCTCGCGGGGGAGCGGGGAGAGACGGCGATCATCGACACCGGCGACGACGACCGGCAGATGGAATGGCTCGCCCGCGGCGTGACGATCCGCCTCGGCGGGGTCGCGCACATCGCCGAGTACGCCATGACGGGGGCCGACGTGCGTCGGACCGCCGTCCCGCGGACGCTGTCGATGGCGCTGGCGCTGGGGCGTGGCATCCGGGAAGCCCGTGAGCAGCATCGCTCGCCCTTCGAGGCGATCGCCGAGACCCTCTCGACGACGCTCTACCCGCACGTCCGTGAGCTGTTCACGGGCAAGGTCACCGACGTCGAACGGCGCACCACCGACGGCTTCGCGAAGGGACGGGCGACCATCTCGGCGCTCGGACCCGACGATGCCTCGACGCTGGAGGTGGCGTTCCAGAACGAGAACCTCACCGCCTATCGCGACGGCGCGCTCGTGGCGATCGTGCCCGACCTGATCTGCATCACCGACATCGAGTCGGCGGAGCCGATCACCACGGAGGGGCTGCGCTACGGCCAGCGCGTGCGCGTGCTGGGCATCTCGACGCCCGGCCTCATGCGGACCCCGGGAGCGCTCGCCGCCTTCGGCCCCGCGGCGTTCGGTCTCGCCGAGACGTTCACCCCGGTCGAGGAGTTGCAGGCGGAGGGTGCGCGGGCGCTGATTACCCTGTGAGCATGAGAACCCTCGGGCCCGACCGTCTGCCGGTGCTCGCCCGGGGGTTCTCCCTGCTCGGGTCGGGTGGGGGCGGCACGACGACGCTGCTCGAGCTCATGGCCGCCCGGGTGGTCGACGGGCCCGTCGAGCTGCACGACGTCGACGACCTCGACCCCCGCACCCCGTGCGTCGCGATCGGCTTCGCGGGGTCGACGTACCTGCTCACCGAGCGGGTGCCTCCGCCCGACGCGTTCGCCCCGCTCCTGGCGGCGGCCGAGCGGTGGACGGGGGTGCGGGCTCCGGCCGTGTGCGCGATGGAGGGCGCCGGGCTGAACGGACTGACGCCGTTGCTCCTCTCCGCGGACCGGATGCTCGTCGACGCCGATCTGATGGGGCGCGCCCTGCCGGGGATCGATCAGCTCTCGCTTCTCGTCGACGCGGTTCCGGGTGCGATCGTCGTGGCCGACACCGGCGGCGGCGTGATGCTCGTCGACTCCTCTCGCGCCGGTGACGCCGAGAGTCTCGTGCGTTCGAGCGTGATCCGCGCGGGGGGCGCGGGAGCGGTGCTGATCGCGGGCTTCACGGTCGGCGACCTGTCGGTCCACGGCATCCCGGGAACGTCCTCGCGTGCTCTCGCCCTCGGGGCGGCGGACATCGGCGCGGACGGCGGCGTCGAAGCGCGCGTGCTCGGGCGTGGACGGGTGAGCGCGGTGGATGCCGTGCCGGATGACGCTTTCGCCCGATCGATCGAGCTCGCCGGCGATGACGGAACGCTGCTTCGCCTGGTGGCGCGATCGGAGTTCCTGGCCGTCACCCGCGACGGGGTGACCATCGCGGCGTCGCCCGAGATCCTCGTCGCGATCGACTCCGTCTCGGGGGACGTGCTGCAGGTCGATGCGCTCACCCTCGCGCGACACGTGCGCATCGCCGCTCTCGACGCTCCGCCGTGGTGGCTCGCCTCGACGGAGCGCCTCGCGCGCGTGGTGCCCGCGGCCTACGGGCTGCGCGGTCTGGAGGTCGGAACATGACCCCTCTCGACCTCGCCGCGCTGCTGGCGCACCCGGCGAACGGCGGGGTCCGCGTGGTGGTCGAGGCGGCGGGCGCCTTCGCGGGCGTCGTCGTCGCCCCGCGCGAGGCGATGCTGCCCGCGAGCGGGACGGGCGAGCTGGCGGCCCTCACCGAACCCCCGCCCACGGCCCCGTGGCAGCAGGACGCTCTCGTGCGTCGCGTGCGGGACCGTGGTTTCCACGGGCTCGCCCTGTCGGGGGCGGAGGTCCTCGGCGCGGGAAGCCGCCGTCTCGCGGTGCGCCTCGGGCTGACGGTCCTGGAGGTCGACGACGCGATGGCGCTGGCGCGTGCCGGGTGGGAGCTCGTGCAGGGGCGTGACGCTCTCACGCTCGGGTACGTCCGCCGGGTCGCGCAGTCGATCGAGTACTCGGCGTCGCACCTCGCCGACCTGCTTCGGCACCTCTCGGCCAGCGTCGGGCACGGCGTCGCCCTCATCGACGCCGAGGGCGTGTTGCTCGAGGCCGGCGGGCACCTGCCCGAGGCCGTGCGAGCCGCGATCGACGTCGGCCTCTGGCAGGACGCGGTCTCGGTCGCGGAAGGGGCCGCCGCCTCGGTACGCGTCGACAGCCCGAGCAGGGCGGGGCTGCGGCTCGCGATGTTCGGGGCGGGGCTGAGCCCCGCGCAACTGTCGGCGCTCGCGGTCGCCGCCGAGGTCGCGATGCCGGCGGTCGCCGCGCGCATCCTCATCGACGAGGTGGCCGACGTGAGCGATGCCGCC
This sequence comes from Microbacterium sp., assembly GCA_029239635.1. Taxonomy (GTDB): domain Bacteria; phylum Actinomycetota; class Actinomycetes; order Actinomycetales; family Microbacteriaceae; genus Microbacterium. The sequence goes on from JARBUN010000007.1 coordinate 39,106, forward strand.
GTGGCATCCGGACTCCTCCGCGAGTTCCTGGAAGCCCGCGATGCGCGCGATCCCGACGTCGAGCAGCGCATGAGCGAGCGGGGGTGGCGGACGGGCGGGTATCACCTCGCCTTCCGGATCGCGGGGCGTCGCCGCCTCGAGACCTTGGAGCTGCTGCGGTTCGTGCGCCGGGGCCTGGCGACTCTCCCCGTCGACTCGCAGGCCGTCACGAGCGGTCGAGGCGTGACGGGTTGGCTGAGCTTCGCCGAGCCTCCGGCCGCCTCGCGGCTCGACGAGCACGTCGCGTCGCTGCGGAGGCTTCACGACGGTGCCCGGAGGTCGTTCGACGTCGCGACGGGTGTCGGCTCTCTCGACAGCGGCGCCGGCGGTCTGCTCGCGAGCATCGACGGGGCGGTGGACGGCGCGCGCATCGCCGCGACGCGGGCGGCGACGGGGTGGTTCGTACGCGTCGACGCCCTCGGCATCGAGCAGGTGCTGCTGTCGTGGGCGGGGTCGGACACGTTCGTCCCCGCCGCGGAGTCGCTGCTCGCGCCCCTCGCCGCGCACGGGCCGGAACTCCTCGAGACGCTCACCGCGTACCTCGACCACGAGTCAGGGGTGTCGGCGACGGCGGCGGCGCTCGGGCTGCACCGCAACACGGTCGCGATGCGCATCGCCCGGGCCCAGGAGCTCCTCGGTATCGATCTCACCGACACCGATGCCCGTCTCGCCCTGCACCTCGCCTGCCGCGCCCTGCGCTGAGGGGCGGGCGGGTTCGTCCCTCGGGGCCGTGGGGCCCTGAGGCTGCGCGGGGGTCATTGGGGCTCGGGGACGGGTTGCGAGAAAACCTGACACGTGTAAGGTTTCTGACCAACGAGCTCCATCCCCCCGGAGCGCTTTCGATGAGGAGAGCAGCATGAAGCACACCCTCGCGGCATCCACCGCGATCGTCGGACTCGTCCTGGGCGGTCTCGCCGCTGCGGCCCCCGCTGTCGCCGCCCCGCCCACGACCCCGGCCGAGAAGCCCGGGCCCCCGGGCCACGCCGGTCCGCCCGCGCATCCCGGCCCGGGCTCGCGCGACCTCGAGCGCTACGCCGCGGACACCTGGACCTCGCTCGCCGCGATGGCCCACGAGAACACCGGTCTCCCCGACGACAACATCGGCGGGACGCTCGATGAGTCCACGGCATCCGGGTACACCTCACCGACCAACATCGGCGGCTACCTCTGGTCGACGGTCACCGCGCGCGACCTCGGCATCATCGGCGCCGACGAAGCGCGGGAGCGCCTCACCGCCACGGTCTCGACGCTCGAGATCATGGAGCGCAACGAGGGCAGCGGCATGTACTACAACTGGTACGCCCCCGGCACCGGCGCGAAGCTCGAGATCTTCCCGACCTCGGGAGAGGTCATCCACCCGTTCCTCAGCACGGTCGACAACGGCTGGCTGGCGGCGGGGCTGCGGATCGTCCGCGAGGCCGAGCCCACGCTCGCCGACCGTGCCGACGCGCTGTACGAGTCGATGGACTTCTCGGCCTTCTTCGACACCGCCGGGGCCGCGGGCCTCCCCGCCGGCACGAACCGCGGCGGTTTCTGGGAGGCCCCTCCGGGCGACGGCTGCGCGGTGGAAGCGCCGATGTACAACGGGAGCGGCGAGACCGCGTTCTACACGTGCCACCACTACGACACGACCGTGAGTGAGAGCCGCATCGCGACCTACCTCGGCATCTCCGAGGGCTCCATTCCGGCATCCGGTCTGTACGGCACGCACCGCACGATGCCCGCCGGCTGCGACTGGGCGTGGCAGGAGCAGCTGCCCACCGGTGGGACGCGCACGTACGACGGCGTCGACGTGTACGAAGGCGTGTACTCCTCCGACGGCATGTCGTTCGTGCCGAGCTGGGGCGGCAGCATGTTCGAGGCGCTCATGCCCGACCTGCTCATCCCCGAGGCCGAGTGGGGGCCGCGCTCGTGGGGCGTGAACCACCCGATCACCGTCGAGGTGCAGAAGCGCCACGGTCTGAAGGAAGCCGGCTACGGCTTCTGGGGCTTCTCGCCCGCCAGCAACCCGTTCGGCGGATACAGCGAGTACGGCGTCGACATCGCCGGCATCCGGTCCGACGGATACACCTCGGATGCCGAGAAGACCGACGTCGACATCGACCGCCCCGGCTGCACGGAGGGAACGAACCCGGACCCGACGTTCGGCGACGGGGTCGTCACCCCGCACGCGGCGTTCCTCGCCCTGCCGTACGACCGGCCCGGCGTGCTGAAGAACCTGCGCGGCCTGGAGAAGAAGCTCGGCGCCTACGGCCCCGGCGGCTTCTACGACGCGGTGGCGGTGAAGAGCGGAACGATCGCGGAGCGATACCTCTCGCTCGATCAGTCGATGATCCTGGCGGCGATCGGCAACGCGCTGACCGACGACTCCCTGAAGGACTACATGGTCGATGACAGGATGGAGCAGAACCTCCGGCCCGCCATCGAACAGCAGGTCTTCGGCTCGTCGTGGGGCGCCGTGCGTCCCTGACGGCTCGACCCCCGATGCCCGGTGCCTCGCGGAGGTGCCGGGCGTCGCTGTGTCCGGAACGGGGGAGAGGATGCCGATGACCGACGCACCCGCACCCCGCGCGCGCCGCGGCAGCTACGCCAAGGGCCAGCAGACGCGGCAGCGCATCGTCGACGAGGCGGTCGTGGTGTTCGGGCGCTCGGGCGTCACCGCCGGGTCGCTGCGCGAGGTCGCGACGCGCGTGGGGCTGACCCCCGCGGGACTCATGCACCACTTCGCGTCGAAGGAGGAGCTCTTCGCCGAGGTGCTCCGCCAGCGCGACGAGCGCGTCCGGGACGCGGCCGGCGACCCGCAGGAGCACACCCTCGTCGAGCAGATGCAGAAGGTCGTGGCGTACAACGCCACGACGCGGGGGCTGACGTCGCTGTACACACTGGTCGTGGGCGAGGCGAGCGATCCGGGCCATCCCTCGCACGATGAGTTCGCCGAGCGCTACCGCCGAAGCGCCGAGACGGCGGCCGACCTGCTGCGCGCCGGTCAAGCGGCGGGGGAGGTGCGCGCCGACATCGACCCCGATCGGGCGGCGCGCCTGCTGAGCGCCGTGATGGACGGGCTGCAGCAGCAGTGGCTTCTCGACGAGTCCGTGGACATGCCCGCGCTGTTCGCCGAGTTCGTGCAGGGGTATCTGCGGCCGCCGGCCTGAGTCCTGGCATCCGGTCACCGCGCCGCCCGCCGAGCGTCGCCGAGATGACCCGAGTCTCTCGAGATCACGGGTCCTTTTGCGGAAACGCAGGTCATCTCGAGAAACGCGTGCGAGCTCGCGAGCGCGCAGCGCGCGCGGGGCCGGGGTTGAACACGCGTGCAGGGACAGGGAGGTTGCGGAGGATAGGTTATGCGCTTAAACTCGACCACGACGTGCAGAGAAGCGCCCGACGACGGGTGCCTGGTTCGAGGAGGAACACCATGAAGAAGACCCGATGGAGCGCCGTGGCCGTGATCGCCGCGGCGGCGATCGCCCTCACCGGCTGTGGGCGCACCTCCGACACCGGATCCGGCCCCGGCGAGGCGGGCACGATCGGTGACGCGAAGGCCGAGGGCACGCTCACGATGTGGGCGATGGGTGCCGAGGGCGAGGCGCTGCCCGAGTTCGTGAAGACCTTCGAGGAGGCCAACCCCGGGGTCATCGTCAACGTCACCCCCGTCCCGTGGGACGCCGCGTACAGCAAGTTCCAGACGGCGATCGCCGGTGGCAACACCCCCGACCTCGCGATGGTCGGCTCGACGTGGATGGCCGACTTCGGCGACGCGTTGCAGACCGTGCCGACCGACCTCTCCACCGACGGCATGTTCCCCGGGGCGGTCGACTCCACGAAGATCGACGACCGTGCGACCGGTGTCCCGTGGTACGTCGACACGCGCGTGCTCTACTACCGCACCGACATCGCCGCCCAGGCCGGCTGGACCTCGGCTCCCACCACCTGGGACGACCTGAAGAAGATGGCCGCCGACATGCAGGCCAAGGGCGGCGCCGAGTACGGCATCCGTCTCCCCTCGGGCAACGACTCCTTCCAGGGGAACCTGTGGATGCCGTGGTCGAACGGCGCTGAGCTGGAAGACGGCTCGAAGTGGACGCTCGACACCCCGGAGACCACCGAGGCGTTCGACTACTACCAGAGCTTCTACACCGACGGCATCGCCAACCCGGCCGCCGACCGCTCGGCCGGCGCGCAGGAGGCGGACTTCGTCTCGGGCAAGACCCCGATGTTCATCGACGGACCGGCGTTCATCGGTCTGCTCGAAGACCTCGGCGGCGAGGGCTTCGGCGACAAGATCTCGACCGCGGTCCTGCCGGCCAAGGAGTCCTCGACTTCGTTCAGCGGCGGCTCCAACCTCGCCGTGTTCGACAACTCGAAGAACGCCGCGAGCGCGTGGAAGCTCGTGCAGTGGCTGACCGAGCCCGAGACGCAGGCCGCCTGGTACGAGGCGACCGGTGACCTCCCCGCTGTCCAGGATGCCTGGAAGACCGACGCCCTGTCGTCGTCGAAGACCCTCGCCGCTTTCGGCACCCAGCTCGAGACCGCCAAGTCGGTGCCCGCGGTCACCACCTGGGTGCAGGTCGCCGCGGCCGGGGACGCGATGCTCGAGAAGCTCCGCCTCGGTCAGCAGACGCCGGCCGACGGTCTGAAGGAACTTCAGGCCACCGCCGATCAGCTGGGTCTGGGCTGAGATCATGACGCAGGCAGTCGTGGGCGCGACCGGGACGCGACGCGCGCCCGGCCGCGCCCGCGCCGGCGGGGCGTCGAGCCGCCGTCGGCGCCAGGGATGGGTCGCGTGGGGCTTCGCCCTGCCGTTCGTCGCGGTCTTCGCGGTCTTCATGGTCGTGCCGATCGTGGGTTCCTTCGCGATGTCGTTCACCGACTTCACGGCGCGCGACATCCGCTCGCCCTTCGCGGTGAACTTCGTCGGACTCGAGCAGTACGCCGGTGTCCTCACCGATCCCGTCTTCCTCACGTCGCTGGGGGTGACCGCGACGTTCGTCGTCGTCGGCATCCCGGTCACGATGGCGGTCGCGCTGGCCCTCGCCCTCGCGCTCAACGCCAGCAAGGGGCGGTTCGTCTCGATCCTGCGCGTGGGCTTCTACGCCCCGGTCGTGACGAGCATCGTCGCGGTGGCCGTGGTGTGGCGCTACATCCTGCAGCCCGAGGGTCTGCTCAACTCGGCGCTCGCGATCATCGGCATCCAGGGTCCGGACTGGCTCAACGACACCCGCACCGCGCTGCCCTCGCTCATCGCGATGGCGGTCTGGCGCAACGTCGGCACGCTCATGGTGATCTTCCTCGCGGGGCTCCAGGCGATCCCGACCGACGTGAAGGAGGCCGCCCTCATGGACGGCGCCTCGTCGTGGCGGCGCCTGACCTCGGTGACGCTCCCGCTCCTGCGCCCCACGCTGCTGCTCGGCGCCGTGCTCATCTCCGTCGGCTTCCTGCAGTTCTTCGAGGAGGCGTTCGTGATGACCCAGGGCGGTCCGCTCAACTCCACCCTCTCGGTGGCCTATTACACGTTCAAGCAGTTCGGCTTCGGGCAGTACGGCACGGCCTCGGCCGCGAGCTACCTGCTGTTCCTCGCGATCGCGCTGCTCAGCCTCGTGCAGTTCCGCGTGCTGCGCTCGAAGGATTGAGGGTGGATGCCATGACACTCACGTCTCCCGCGGCTCCGGCCGCCGTCGTCGAAGCGCCGCAGCCGCCGCGCCGCCGCCGCGAGAAGCGCGTCACCCCGGGTCGCGCACTCACCTACACCGTGCTCGTCGTGGGCCTGATCGTGTGGGTCCTGCCGTTCGCCTGGATGCTGCTGGGCTCGGTCAAGACGCAACGCGAGATCCTGCAGCGCCCGCCGACGTGGTGGCCGCAGGAGTTCACCTGGGACAACTTCGGCGCCTGGTTCGGGCAGCTGAACTTCGGGCAGTTCTTCGGCAACAGCATCCTCGTGGCGCTGTTCACCGTGGCGGGCAACCTCGTGTTCTGCTCGATGGTCGGCTACGCGCTGGCGAAGATGGACTTCCCCGGCAAGAAGGCGCTGTTCCTCGTCGTCATGGTGACCCTGATGGTCCCGGGTGTCGTGACCTTCGTGCCGCTGTTCGTGATGGTGTCCTCGCTCGGTCTCGTCGACAGCTACGCGGCGCTGATCCTGCCGTTCGTCACGACGCCGCTCGGCGTCTTCCTCATGCGGCAGTTCATGCTCGGCATCCCGGATCCGCTGCTCGAGGCCGCGCGCATCGACGGCGCCGGGGAGCTGCGCATCTTCGCCCGGATCGTCATGCCGCTGTGCGGGCCGCCGCTGGCGACGCTCGGCATCCTGACCTTCCTTCCTGCTTTTCGTCTTCCTGCAGCGCTACTTCATCCAGGGCATCGCCTCCACCGGCCTGAAGTGAGGTGACGGGGTGGGCCTCGCGCTCACCCCGTCTCCGACCCTGAGCTCTCGCCGGCCGCGGACCGGCGGCCCCGAAAGGACCCCCCCATGACCCACGCCCGCTTCCTCACCGCCCCCGACGGCACGCACTTCCGCGACCTGAACGGCAACGGCGTGATGGACCCCTACGAGAACCCGACGCTGAGCGTCGAGGAGCGCACCGACGACCTCGTCGCGCGCCTCAGCCTCGAAGAGAAGGTCGGTCTGATGTTCCAGACCGTCATCGAGGTCGGCGACGACGGCGAGCTGCTCGAAGCTCCCGGCAAGATCTCGAAGTCCCCGACGACCACGGTCGTCGTGCACAAGCGCATGAACCACTTCAACGTGCACGCGATCCGCACCGCGCGTCAGGCGGCGACCTGGAACAACAACCTGCAGGCCCTCGCCGAGACGACGCCGCACGGCATCCCGGTCACCATCAGCACCGATCCGCGCCACGCGTTCGTC
>JARBUN010000089.1 GCA_029239635.1 Microbacterium sp.
CCCCTCCCGTACTCACCCGCGGTGAGGTTTCTTCCCGACGACCCACCCCCACCCGACCACGACCCCGACCACGCCCCGTTCTAACCCGACACCCACCAGCGAGACCGCCCGCGCACCACCGCGCCTTCCCAGGTGTCCGGGGGGGGGGGGGACCCACGGGGCAGCTGGTGAGCCACGACCTCGCGCCCGCGTACGCATCCGCGCGCCTCTCGACCCCGCGCCCGCCGCCGCCGGGGTTGCCGCAGCCGCAGCCACCGGCGCTCGCACCTGCACCTGCACCTACCTCTGCGCCCGGCACCCGGCGTAGCCGCCCGCCCGAACCGCCACCCGGCACAGGTGCGGCCACCGACACCCGGTAGCCGCACCGAGCAGATCGCCGCCGCCAGCCCCGCCGCTCCATCGCCGCCACCCGGCACCGGCCGCTGCCGCCTCGCCCGGCTCTATCTCGTCGGCGTCCCACGCCGACGTCCCATCCGCCGTGGGACGCCGACGTCCCTCAGCCGGCGAGACCTCGGCGCTCCAGCAGGGGCTGGATCTCGGCATCCCGGCCCCGGAAGTCGCGGTACGCGGCGAGCGGATCCGTCGAGCCGCCCACGCCGAGAAGGCGCTGGCGGAAGCGATCGCCGTTGGCGCGAGTGAGCCCTCCGTTCTCGCGGAACCACTCGACCGTGTCGGCGTCCAGCACCTCGCTCCAGATGTACGAGTAGTACCCCGCGCTGTAACCGCCCGAGAAGACGTGCGCGAAGTACGTCGAGGCGTAGCGCGTGGGCACCGCGGGATTGTCGAGCCCGATGTCGGCGAGAGCCTTCGCCTCGAACGCCGCGACGTCGATGTCGGCGGACGCCTCGTCGGCCGAGAGGCCGTGCCACGCCTGGTCGATCCAGGATGCCGCGAGGTACTCGCTCGTCGCGAAACCCTGGTTGAACGCCTCCGACGCGTGCAGGCGCTCGACGACGTCGGCGGGGAGCGGCTCGCCGGTGACGTGGTGGCGCGCGTAGTTGCTGAGGATCTCGGGCCAGAGGATCCACATCTCGTTCACCTGACTGGGGAACTCGACGAAGTCCCTATGCACGGCGGTGCCGGCGAAGTGGGGGTAGGTGACGGTGGCGAACAGACCGTGCAGCGCATGCCCGAACTCGTGGAAGAGCGTGGTGACCTCGTCGAGCGTCAACAGCGTGGGAGTGCCGGGCGCCGGCTTGTTCACGTTGAGGTTGTTCACCACCACCGGGGCCGTGCCGCGCAGCGCCGATTGCGTGACGATCGAGTTCATCCATGCGCCGCCGCGCTTCGAATCGCGCGTGTACAGGTCGAGCAGGAAGAGCCCGAGCTCGCTGCCGTCGGCATTCTGCACCTCGAACACCCGCACGTCGGGGTGGTAGCCCTGGAGGTCGTGCCGCTCGGCGATGCGGACGCCGAACAACTGCTCGGCGGCGAAGAACACCCCGTCGCGGAGCACGCGCTCGGCCTCGAACCACGGCCGCAGCGCGGCCCGATCGAGGTCGTACTCGGCGGCACCGCCAAGCGCCGGAGGAGGTCGTGCACGGCCTCGGGGGAGCCGGCCGTCTGGTCGGCGAGGATCGCGGCCGCGTGGGACGGGTAACCCAGGAGCGCCGCGCGCTCCGCGCGCACACGCACGATCTCGCGGAGCACATCCCGGTTGTCGTGCGCGATCCCCCGAGTGCCGCGCGACCGCGAAGCCTCGAGCACGCGACGCCGACTCTCGCGGTTCGTGAGCGAGGCGAGGGACGGGTGCCCCGTGTAGAGCGTGAGCGTGACGACGTAGCGACCGTCGAGACCGCGAGCCGTGGCGGCCTGAGCCGCGGCGGACACTTCGCCCTCGCTCAGCCCATCGAGTTCCGCGACATCGTCGAAGACGACCGCGAGGTCGTTGGTGTCGGCGAGCAGGTTCTTCTCGAAGGCCGTCGTGAGAACCGAGAGGCGCTGGTTGAGCTCGGTCAGACGCTGCTTCTCGGTCTCGTCCAGCCCCGCGCCCGCCAGGGACATCTCGCGGTGGTGACGTTCGACGAGGTAGCGGCTCTCGGCATCCAGATCGAGGTCGTCGAGCTGAGCGTGCACGGCCGCGATCCGCGCGAACAGCGCGGAGTCGAGCTGGATGGCGTCGCTGTGCGCCGCCATGAGGGGCGCGAGTTCTTCTTCGATCGCCTGGATGTCGGCGGTGCCGTCGGCGGAGGTGACGGTGTAGAAAGTGCGGGCGACGCGGTCGAGCAGGGCGCCGCTGCGCTCGAGCGCGACGAGGGTGTTCTCGAAGGTCGGCTCCTCCGTCTGCGCGGTGATCGCATCCACCTCGGCCCGGTGCGCGGCGAACGCCTCAGCGAAGGCGGGCAGGTAGTGCTCCGCGCGGATGCTGCCGTACGGAGGCAGGTCGTAGGGGAGCGCGGGCGGTGCGAGGAGAGGGTTGGTCACGGCATCCGTCATCCGTCCAGCGTAGCCACCGGACAAAGGACTGGATGCAAAGGAGTGTTTGCATAATTGCTGTTGCAAAGGTATCTTTGCACTATGACCACTGATCCGCGACCCGAGGGGCGCGTCCTCGACGCCGGCGCTCTGCGCGCTCTCGCGCACCCGCTACGCGTTCGCCTCTATGACCTCCTGAGTCAGTACGGGCCGCAGACCGCCAGCGGACTGGCGGCTCTGACCGGTGAGTCGACGGGCGCCACGAGCTACCACCTGCGGGCGCTGGCGCGGCAGGACCTGATCCGCGAGGTTCCCGGGCGGGGCACCGCGCGCGAGCGCTGGTGGGAACGACCGGCCGGAGCCATCACGCTCGTGAACCCCGAGATGGCCTCTACGCCGACCGGTCGTGCCGTGATGGAGGCGGTGCATTCCGAGACACTCACGCTCCGCCAGCAGCAGCTCATGACCTTCGTCACGCACGGTTGGGACGAGGACGAACCATGGCTCGACAAGAGCCTCATCTCCACCGCGAGTGCGCGCCTCACGGTCGAACAGATGGCGGAGTTGGCCGATCGGCTCCAAGCCGTCATCTCGGAGACCGTCACCCGGTATCGAGACCAGACCGGCGAAGGCCTCCGCGTCGTCACGATGCGCGCCGACGTCTTCCCCCTGCCCGCCGAAGGAGCTTGATCATGACGACTCTCACGACCCCGTTGGCGTCCACCCCGCGGCCCCTTGCCCCCACCACGGTGGACCGCGCCCTGCTCGCGCTCTCCCGCGCGCTCGCGCGCGCCGTCGACGCCCGCATGCGGGCGCGGGCCGCGCGTCTGGATGCGGACCACGTCCGCACCATCGCCCGCGAAGGCGGGCGATCGCTCCTCGCCGAAGCGGAGTTCACCCTGCGCGTGCGGTGACGGTGGCGGGGAAGCACCCCGCCACCATCACCAGCCCTTGCACGCGGCTCAGGCGAACTCGTCGCCCTCGTCGTAGCGCACGACGACCTCGCCCGCGGCATCCTGCGTCACGATGACGCCGGTGTCGAGTTCGGCGACCGGTCGCCCCTCGAGGAAGGTCAGCGTCCACCGCGGGGCGGGAGCGCTCAGCCCGTCGGGGTTCAGCGCCTCCTCGACGGCGGCGATCTGGGCGTGCAGAGCCTCGGGAACAGCCTTCGGCGGCTGCTCGCGGGCGGTCCAACGGGTTCCGAGTTGCATCAGGCCTCCTGGGGTGCGAACACGATGTCGGTTTCGGGCCTGACACGGTGAGCGAGGTCACGGGCGTCTTCTGCGAAGCTTTGGCCTCGGTCTTGGCGCGGCGGATCCCGATGAGCGCGGCGCTCACCGCAGTCAGCACCGCGGGGTCGCCCTCGATGCCCAGCGGCTCGGGCCAGGAGGCGGTGTGCACCGATCCCTCTTCGAACCACGACCACACCTCCTCGGCCGCGAACGACAGGACGGGCGCGAACAGGCGCACGAGCGTCGAGAGCGCCGTACGCAGCGCGAGGGCGGCCGAGGCCTGGCCCACGTCGGTCTGGTCGTACGCGCGCTCCTTGACGAGCTCGAGGTAGTCGTCGCAGAACGTCCAGAAGAAGGACTCCGTGATCTCGAGCGCCCGCGCGTGGTCGTACGCCTCGAAGGCCGCGGTGGCGTCGCGCACGACGGCATCCAGGGTCGCGAGCATCGACGCGTCCAGCGCGTGCGTGACCTGCGCGCCCTCCGGCACGGGGAACGACAGCACGAACTTCGCCGCGTTCAGCAGCTTGATCGCGAGGCGGCGACCGATCTTGACCTGCGTCGGGTTCTGCGGATCGAAGGCCGCGTCGGTGCCGAGACGGCTCGAAGCCGACCAGTACCGCACCGCGTCGGAGCCGTGCTGCTTCAGGATGTCGGCGGGCGTGACCACGTTGCCTTTCGACTTCGACATCTTCTTGCGGTCGGGGTCGACGATGAAGCCCGAGATCGCGGCATCCGTCCACGGGCTCCGGTCGTCTTCGAGGGCACTGCGCAGCATGGTCGAGAAGAGCCACGTGCGGATGATGTCCTGACCCTGCGGGCGCAGGTCGAACGGCGCGACGAGGTTCCACAGCTCCTCGTCGCGCTGCCAACCACCGGCCAGCTGCGGGGTGAGCGACGAGGTCGCCCACGTGTCGAGGATGTCGCGCTCGGCATCGAACCCGCCGGCCACGCCGCGCTGGTCTTCGGTGTAGCCCGGGGGCACGTCGGTCGTCGGGTCGACGGGGAGCGAGGCGAGGTCGGGCGTGAGCACTCGCGAGTAGTCCCGCTCGCCGTTCTCGTCGAGGCCGTACCAGACCGGGATCGGCACGCCGAAGAAACGCTGACGCGACACGAGCCAGTCACCGGTCAGGCCGCTGGTCCAGTTCTCGAAGCGCACCCGCATGAAGTCCGGATGCCATGACATCTCGCGCCCGAGCGAGATGAGGCGCTCGCGCAGCTCGACATCCCGTGCGCCGTTGCGGATGTACCACTGGCGCGTCGACACGATCTCGAGCGGCCGGTCGCCCTTCTCGAAGAACTTCACGGGGTGGGTGAAGGGCTTGGGGGCGCCCTCCATGGCGCCGGACTCCTGCAGGAGCTCGACGATGCGCTTCTTGGCGCTGAACACGGTCTTGCCCGCGAGCTCGTCGTACGCCGCCTTCGCGGCATCCGTCACGATCACGTCGGGGGCCTCGGCCACGATGCGGCCGTCCTTGCCGATGATCGTGCGGTTGGGGAGGTCCAGTTCGCGCCACCAGATGATGTCGGTCACGTCGCCGAAGGTGCAGATCATGGCGATGCCCGATCCCTTGTCCTTCTGCGCGAGCGGGTGGGCGAGTACGGGCACCTCGACGTCGAAGAGCGGGGTGCGCACCGTGGTGCCGAACAGCGGCTGGTAGCGCTCGTCATCGGGGTTCGCCACGAGAGCCACGCAGGCGGGCAGCAGTTCGGGGCGGGTGGTCTCGATGAACACGTCGCCCGAGCCGTCGGTCTTGGCGAAGCCCACGCGGTGGTACGCGGCGGGCTGGTCGCGGTCCTCGAGCTCGGCCTGGGCGATGGCGGAGCGGAAATCGACGTCCCACAGCGTCGGCGCCATCGACTGGTACGCCTCGCCGCGCTCGATGTTGCGCAGGAACGCCAGCTGGCTCGTGCGGATCGAGTCGTCGGAGATCGTGCGGTAGGTCTGCGTCCAGTCGACGCTGAGACCGAGCTCGCGGAAGAGCTCCTCGAACTGCTTCTCATCTTCGATCGTCAACTGCTCGCACAGCTCGATGAAGTTGCGGCGGCTGATGGGCACCTGGTCGGCGGCCTTGCTGCTCTTGTTGTCGCCGCCCGCGAACGGCGGGGTGAAGTCGGCGTCGTAGGGGAGCGAGGGGTCGCAGCGCACGCCGTAGTAGTTCTGCACGCGGCGCTCGGTCGGCAGGCCGTTGTCGTCCCAGCCCATGGGGTAGAACACGGTCTTGCCGCGCATGCGCTCGAAGCGCACCTTCACGTCGGTGTGCGTGAACGAGAACACGTGGCCGATGTGGAGGCTCCCGGAGGCCGTCGGCGGCGGGGTGTCGACCGAGTAGACGCCCTGACGACCGGCTTCCGCTGCGCGCAGGCGATCGAAGACGTACGTGCCGCGCTCGCGCCAGGCGGCATCCCACTTCTGCTCGAGGCCTTCCAGGGCGGGCTTGTCGGGAATCGTGGCCATGGGAGTACTCCTCGAGCGATATGGGCGGCACTGTGTGAGCGTGCCTGATGGGTGTGGCATCCAGGATACCGGGGGAGTCGCGCGCACGCGCGCGGCACGCAGATCCGGAGATCGACACCGGATACGGACGCATTCGCGCGGCACGTCCGGATCCGCGGCCCTTCTCCGTATCCGCGACCACGCCGCGCAGAGACTTTCCGCACCCGGTCCAGGAACGCGGGTAGGCTGGAGGCTCCCCATCGAAAACTCCGAGGTTTCTCCATGCCTTCTGTGCCCTTCCGCGGGCGGCTCGCCCGTCGCGTGCTGTCGACGGTCGCCGTCGCGGCGGTCGCCGCCCTCTCGCTCTCCGCCTGCGCCGGGTCCGAACCCGCCGCGGACGGCGACGGCGAACTCGTCTGGGCGATCGAGGGAGCCAACCTCTCGGCCGGACACATGGACCCGCAGACGAGTCAGCTCGATGTGTCCGCGATGGTGCAGCGCGCCGTGCTCGACTCCCTCGTGTTCCAGAAGGCGGACGGCTCCTTCTCGCCGTGGCTCGCGACCTCCTGGGAAGTCGAGGACGGCGGCGCGACCTACGTCTTCCACCTCCGCGACGACGTGACGTTCCACGACGGCACCCCCTTCGACGCCGCGGCCGTGAAGGCGAACTTCGACCGCATCGCCGCCCCCGAGACGGCGTCGGCGCAGGCGGCATCCCTGCTCGGCGGCGACCTGTACGCCGGAACCGACGTGGTCGACGACCACACCGTGCGCGTGCGCTTCTCGCAGCCCTACGCGCCGTTCCTGCAGGCGGCCAGCACGGCGCTGCTCGGCTTCTATTCGCCCGCGGTGCTGTCGTCGAAGGCCGACCAGCTGAAGGCCGGCGGCCCGGGCGTGAACGTCGGCACCGGACCCTTCGAGCTCACCGAGTACACGCCCGACCAGGACATCGTCTACACCCGCAACGACGACTACACCTGGGGTCCCGACGGGGGCGGGAAGCCCGCCTTCAAGACCCTCCGCGTCGACATCCTCCCCGAGGCCTCCGTCCGTCTCGGCGCACTGTCGAGCGGCCAGGCCGATGTCGTCACGAACCTTCCCCCGAACCTCGTGTCGCAGGTCCCGGGCGACGACACCGTCGAGTCGATCGCCTACCCCGGGCTGCCCTACTCGCTCTTCCTCAACGAGAAGTACGGCGTCTTCGCGGACCAGAACGTGCGTCAGGCGTTCACCCGGGCGATCGACGTCGACACCGCGGTACAGGAGATCTTCTTCGGCCAGTACCCCCGCGCGTGGAGCATCCTGGGTGCGACCACGCCCGGTTATGACGCAAGCCTCGAGAACTCCTGGCCCTTCGACCCGGCCGAGGCGAACGCCCTGCTCGACGCGGCCGGCTGGACGGGACGGGATGCCGACGGCATCCGCACCAAGGACGGTCAGCGCCTCACCGCCCGGTGGATCGCCTGGACCCCGGTGCCGGATGACCGCGCCGCGCTCGCGAATGCCATCCAGAGCGACCTGAAGGCCGTCGGTTTCGACCTGCAGCGCGAGGTGCTCGAACCGGGCGCCTACAACGAGCAGTACGGTCCGAAGACGTTCGACGTGACCGACTGGGGCTTCTCGGGCGTCGACCCCGATCTGCTGCGCAGCCACCTCGCCACCGACGGCTTCCAGAACGCCTCGCAGGTCAGCGACCCCACCCTGGACGCTCTGGTCGAGAAGGGGGCCTCGACCACCGATCAGGCCGCCCGCAACGACATCTACGCCCAGGTGCAGCAGTGGAACCTCGCACACGCCGCGATCGTGCCCCTGTACAGCCCGACGTTGATCAGCGCGGTCACCCCGAAGGTGTCGGGTCTCACGTTCGACCTCTACGGTCGCCCGCTGTTCGCGACGGCCTCCGTCGGCTGATCCCTCGCACCCACGGACCACGGATGCCACGCCCTCGCTTGCGCGCGATCCTTTCGCGCATCGGCGGGGTCGTGGCATCCGTGGTTCTCGTGCTCTGCGGGGCGGCCACCCTCGCCTTCGTCGCGTTCCGGATCATCCCGGGAGATCCGGTCGACGTGATGTTCGGCCCGCAGGCTCAGGTGAGCGACGCGGTGAAGGACGGGATCCGCGCGGAGCTCGGACTCGACCGCCCGGTGCTCGAGCAGTACGGCGCGTTCCTCGGTCGGCTCCTGCGCGGCGACCTGGGGGAGTCGTACCAACTGCGCTTGCCCGTCGCCGAGGTCATCGGTCGGCAACTGGGGCCGACGCTGCAGCTCTCGGCGCTCGCCCTCGTCATCGCGGTGGTGCTGGCCCTGGCATCCGCTCTGCTGGTGCGGGGACGGACGGGTCGGGCGCTGGCAGCCGGGATCGAACTCCTCGTGCTGTCCTCGCCGGTGTTCTGGACGGGCCTGGTGCTGCTGAGCGTGTTCTCGTTCCAGCTCGGGTGGTTCCCGGTCTCGGGGGCGCGCGACCCCTCCGCGATCGTGCTGCCCGCGGTGACCCTGGCCTTGCCGGTGGCCGCGCTCCTCGCCCAGGTTCTGCGCGACGGGGTGCAGGCGGCCGAGCGGGAACCGTTCCTCGTGACGGTCCGCGCACGGGGGGCGTCACCGCTGCGCGTCGGCATCCACCACACGCTCCGCCACGCGAGCGTGGGGGCGGTGACGCTCACGGCCTACCTGGTGGGCTCGCTGCTCGGGGGAGCGGTTCTCGTCGAGACGGTCTTCGCGCGCCCGGGCATCGGCCGCGTGACGCTCACGGCGATCACCGACCGCGATCTCCCGGTCATCACGGGGGTGATCCTGTTGAGCGCCCTCGTCTTCGTGGTCGTCAACACGATCGTCGACCTCGTCGTCCCCCTGCTCGACCCGCGTCTGCGCGGAGGATCGGCCGCGGTGCAGGCACGTGCGGGGGTGCCGGCGTGAACGCGGGGCGCGTGGTCGGTCTGTGGACGGCGGGAGGGGTCTTGGCCGTCATCGTCTTGGCGGCCGTGGCGCCGGGGCTCCTCGCGACGCATGACCCGCTCGTCACCGATGTGCGTGCGGCCCTCCAACCCCCCAGTGCCGCGCACTGGTTCGGAACCGACCAGAGCGGTCGCGACGTGTACTCGCGCGTGGTCGCCGGCGCGGGGCGATCGGTCGGGATCGGGCTCCTGGCCACGACGCTCGCCTTCGTCGTCGGTGTGATCGCCGGCTCGCTCTCGGCTGTCGCCCCCCGGATCGTGGATGCCGGAGCCATGCGCGTCGTCGACGTGCTGCTGGCGTTCCCGGAGTTCCTCGTCGCCCTTCTCGTGGTCGCGGTCCTCGGGCCGGGTCCGGTCAACGTCGCGATCGCGGTGACGATCGCGGCCGTGCCCGTGTACATCCGTCTGGCACGAGCTCAGACGCGCCGTCTCGCCGCCGCCGAGCACGTCGAAGCCGCGCGGATCGTGGGCGTGCCCGCCGTCGTCGTGCACGTCCGGCACGTGCTTCCCGGCGTTCTCGGGGCGGTCAGCGTCCTGGCCACGATCGGCATCGGCACGAGCATCCTCGCGGCCGCGGGGCTGAGCTTCCTCGGCCTCGGCCCCACCGAACCGACGCCCGAGTGGGGGCTGATGCTCTCCGCGGGACGAAACCTGCTCCTGCAAGCCCCCTGGGTCGCGGTGTTCCCCGGACTCGCCATCACCGCGACGGTCGTGAGCGTGAGCGTCATCGGACGCATCCTGCGCGCCCGGGCCGAGGAGCGGGGCGCATGAGCGGCCTGCGCGTACGCGATCTGCGGATCGCGGCGGGGGAGACGCCTCTCGTCCGCGGCCTCGACCTCGACGTCGCCCCGGGCGAGTGCGTCGCGATCGTCGGCGAGTCCGGCACCGGCAAATCCCTGAGCGCGCGGGCGCTGCTCGGATTGCTGCCGAGATCCCTGTCGTGGAGCGCCGCCGCGCTCGACGTCGACGACGTCGACGCGCGCGCTCTCGACGAACGCGCCTGGCGTCGTCTGCGCGGCCGACGCATCGCCCTCGTGTCCCAGGACGCCCTGGTGTCCCTCGACCCGCTGCGGCGCGTCGGCGCCGAGGTCGCGGAGCCTCTTCGCATCCACGAACCGTCCGTCCGCGGCGAGGCGTTGCGCGGGAGGGTGCAGAACGTTCTCGCGCGCGTCGCCCTGCCCGAGCCCGACCGCCGCGCGCGACAGTATCCGCATGAGCTCTCGGGCGGCCTGCGTCAACGGGCGCTCCTCGCCTCGGCGCTGGCCGCCGACCCCGTCATCCTCATCGCGGACGAGCCGACGACGGCCCTGGACGCCACCGTGCAAGCGCGCGTGCTCGACCTCCTCCGGCGGATCGCCGACGAAGGCGTCGCCGTCGTTTTCATCAGCCACGACCTCGCTGCCGTGCGGCGCGTCGCCGACCGCGTGATCGTGCTGCATGACGGGCGCATCGTCGAGACCGGGTCGACCGCGGACGTCCTCTCCGCTCCGCGCGACCCGCAGACGCGCGCGCTGGTCGCCGCGACGCGCCACGAGCTCTTGCAGCGGGCAGCGCGCTTCGACGCCCCGCTGGTCGCGGGAGCCGGGCTCCGGAAGAGCTTCGGCGATCGCCTGGCCGTCGATGACGTGGGGTTCACCGTGCAGCGCGGTCGGACGCTCGCGGTCGTGGGGGAGTCGGGATCGGGCAAGACGACCCTGGCCCGCCTCATCGTCGGCGTCAGCGAACCGGATGCCGGAACCCTCACGTTCGACGGTCGGCCCTGGTCACCCCGCGCGGCGCGCGGCGCGGCCCGCCGACGTGTGCAACTCGTGCAGCAGAACCCCTGGGGCGCGCTCGATCCGCGGTGGACGGTCGCGCGGACGCTGACCGAGGCGCTGGCCGCGGGCGGAGTACCGCGGTCGCGGCGGCGTGCCGAGATGGACGCCCTTCTGCACGAGGTCGGGCTGAGTCCTGCGTTCGGTCGGCGTCTCCCCGCACAACTGTCGGGGGGACAGAGGCAGAGGGTCGCCATCGCCCGGGCACTGGCGACCACGCCCGACCTGCTCGTGCTCGACGAGCCGGTGTCGGCGCTGGACGCCACCGTGCGCGCGCGGATCCTCGACCGTCTTCGCGCCCTTCAACGCGAGCGCGAGCTCGCCATGGTGTTCATCACCCACGACCTCGAGGTGGTCGCGGGGATCGCCGACGACGTCCTGGTGATGAAGGACGGTCGCGTGGTCGAGGCCGGACCGGTGCCGTGCGTGTTCACCGAGCCCCGGCATCCGTTCACGCGGGAGTTGCTGGCCGCGTCGAGCATCGCCCCGCCCCCACCCGCCCGTTGAGCGTCCAAGACACGCCGCAACGCGCCGCCGCGTAACGGCGTTTCGTGGACACTCGACGGGGTGGTGGACGGACGCGGCGACGAGGTGCGACAAGCGCGTAGACTGGAGCGATCAGCACCGATCCGGCCATCACCGGGGAGCTCGCGGAAGAAACGGGTCCAGGCCCCGAGTAGAACCGCGCGGGGCAGGCCCGTCATAGCCGCAGTGAGAGTGGCACCGGTCCCGAACGGGGGCGGCGCAATGCGGGGTGGTACCGCGGTCCGAGAGGATCGTCCCTGCAGGTGGATCCCAACCTGCGGAGTGACATGACCTACCCACGCCCCTCATCCTTCGGCCCCGAGCCCTCGCTTCCCGGAGATCGAGAACGACACGCTCGACTTCTGGGCCCGAGACGACACCTTCCGCGCCTCGATCGCGAACCGCGAGGGAGCCCCGGAGTGGGTCTTCTACGACGGCCCGCCGTTCGCGAACGGCCTGCCGCACTACGGGCATCTCCTCACCGGCTACGCGAAAGACCTGTTCCCGCGCTTCCAGACCATGCGCGGCAAGAAGGTCGACCGCGTGTTCGGCTGGGACACCCACGGCCTTCCGGCCGAGCTCGAGGCGATGAAGCAGCTCGGGATCACCGAGAAGGACGAGATCGAGCGCATGGGGGTCGCGACCTTCAACGCGAAGGCCCGCGAGTCGGTGCTCGAGTACACCCGTGAGTGGCAGGACTACGTCACGCGCCAGGCGCGTTGGGTCGACTTCGAGCGCGGCTACAAGACGCTCGACACGTCCTACATGGAGAGCGTGCTCTGGGCGTTCAAGACCCTGCACGACAAGGGCCTCGCCTACGAGGGCTATCGCGTGCTGCCGTACTGCTGGCGCGACGAGACGCCGCTGTCGACGCACGAGCTGCGCATGGACGACGACGTCTACAAGATGCGTCAGGACCCTTCGGTCACCGTGACGTTCCCGCTGGTCGGCGCCAAGGCGGAGGCGCTCGGCCTCACCGGCGTTCGGGCGCTCGCGTGGACGACCACGCCGTGGACCCTGCCGACCAACCTCGCGCTCGCGGTGGGTCCCGGCATCCGGTACGCCGTCGTCGAGGGCGGCCCGCACGGTGCCGCCGATGTGCACACCACCCCCGACGGCACACCCGACGAGGCCTTCGAGGCCGTGGCGCACCGGTACCTGCTCGCCGAGGATCTCCTGGCCGGCTATGCCAAGGACCTCGGGTACGAGACCCCGGATGCCGCCCGCCAAGCCGTGCAGACCACCATCCTGGGCTCCGAGCTCGAGGGCGTGTCCTACGACCGCCTCTTCGATTACTACGCCGACGCGGAGACCTGGGGAACGGGCAACGCCTGGAAGATCCTCGTCGACGACTACGTCACCGTGTCGGACGGCACCGGCATCGTGCACCAGGCCCCGGCCTACGGTGAGGACGACAAGCGTCTCGCGGATGCCGCCGGCCTGCCGACGATCATCTCTCTCGACGACGGCGGCCGGTTCCTGTCGGCCGTCAGCGACGTCGAGGGAGAGCTGTGGATGGAGGCCAACCGGCCGCTCATCCGCCTGCTGAAGCAGCGCGGGCGCCTCCTGCGCGAGGCGTCGTACGAGCACTCGTACCCGCACTGCTGGCGCTGCCGGAACCCCCTCATCTACAAGGCCGTTTCGAGCTGGTTCGTGCGCGTGACCGACATCAAGGACGACCTGCTGGCGAACAACCAGCAGATCACCTGGGTGCCCGAGAACGTCAAGGAGGGCCAGTTCGGCAAGTGGCTCGAGGGCGCGCGCGACTGGTCGATCAGCCGCAACCGGTACTGGGGCTCGCCGATCCCGGTGTGGAAGAGCGACGACCCGAACTACCCGCGCGTCGACGTCTACGGCTCGCTGGCCGACATGGAGGCCGACTTCGGCCGCCTGCCGGTGAACGCCGACGGCGAGGTCGACCTGCACCGTCCCTACATCGACGGCCTCACGCGTCCGAACCCCGACGACCCCACCGGGCAGTCGACGATGCGCCGCATCGAAGACGTGCTCGACGTGTGGTTCGACTCGGGCTCGATGCCGTTCGCGCAGGTGCACTACCCGTTCGAGAACCACGAGTGGTTCGACGAGCACGCCCCCGCCGACTTCATCGTCGAGTACATCGGGCAGACGCGCGGCTGGTTCTACGTGATGCACGTGCTCTCGACGGCGCTGTTCGACCGGCCGGCGTACACCGGTGTCTCGTGCCACGGCATCGTGCTCGGCAACGACGGGCAGAAGATGTCGAAGTCGCTGCGCAACTACCCCGACGTGCGGGAGGTGTTCGACCGCGACGGCTCGGATGCCATGCGATGGTTCCTCATGTCGAGCTCCGTGCTGCGCGGTGGGAACCTCGTCGTCACCGAGGAGGGCATCCGCTCGGGTGTGCGCGAGTTCCTGCTGCCGCTGTGGAACGCGTGGTACTTCTTCGCGACGTACTCCAACGCGTCCGGACCCGACGGCTACACCGCCGAGTGGCGCACCGACTCGACCGACGTGCTCGACCGCTACATCCTCGCGCTCACCGGCGACCTCGTGACGAACGTCGCCGCCGACCTCGAGGGGCTCGACTCCACCACCGCGGCCGAGCGCCTGCGCGACTTCGCCGAGGTGTTGACCAACTGGTACATCCGCCGCTCGCGCGACCGCTTCTGGGTGGGCGTGACTGACAACCCGACCAGTCGCCAGGCCTTCGACACGCTCTACACCGTGCTCGAGACGCTGACCCGCGTCGCCGCCCCGCTGCTTCCGCTGGTCACCGAGCGCGTGTGGCAGGGTCTCACGGGCGGGCGGAGCGTCCACCTGACCGACTGGCCCGCCGCCTCGGCGTTCCCCGCGGCGACGGACATCCGCACCGCGATGGACACCGTCCGCGAGGTCTCCAGCGTCGCCAACGCGCTGCGCAAGCGCGAGGGCAAACGCGTGCGCCTGCCGCTGCCACGTCTGACGGTGGTGACCCCGGATGCCGCCGGCCTGGCGCAGTTCGAAGATCTCGTGCGCGAAGAGCTCAACGTCAAGGACGTGAAGCTGGTGGAGCTGAACCTGCAATCGTTCGACGAGTTCGGTCTCGCGCAGCGTCTCGTGGTGAATGCTCGTGCCGCGGGACCGCGTTTGGGCAAGCGCGTGCAGCAGGTCATCCAGGCCGCGAAGGCCGGCAACTGGGCGGAGACCGACCGCGGCATCGTCGTCCAGACGCCGGACGGCGAAGTCGTCCTCGGCCCCACCGAGGGCACCCTCGAGACCGATGCCTCGCGCCTCGCGGAGGGGGAAGCGGTGGCCCTCCTGAACGCCGCCGACGGCTTCCTCCTCCTCGACACCGTCACCACCCCCGAGCTCGAGGCCGAGGGCCTGGCTCGCGACATGATCCGCGGCATCCAGGACACTCGCAAGGCCGCCGGCTTCGACGTGAGCGATCGCATCGCCCTCTCGCTGACGTTCGTCGAGGACGCCGACGCGCAGGCCGTCGCCCAGGCGTTCGACATCGCGGGCGTGGCATCCGAGACGCTGGCCGAGGCGGTCGTGCTGGCCGCACCCTCGGGCCGGCTCATCGAGCGCGGCTCCGCCCTCCCCGCCGAGTACGAGACGCAGATCGCCGCCAAGACCTACGCGAACGTCGGCGCCGTCACGGTCGCCGTCGCGCGGATCGGAGCCCCCGCATGAGCGACCGCACCAGGGCCGACGCCGTCTACAGCGCGCTGCTCGAGCGACAGGGAGAGCAGTGGGTGCAGCCGCGCGTCGAGCGCACCCGCCGCGTGCTCGAGCTCCTCGCCGACCCGCAGCGCACCTACCGGGTGATCCACGTCACGGGGACGAACGGCAAGACCTCGACGAGCCGCATGATCGAGAGCCTGCTGCGCGCGATGGGTCTGCGCACGGGCCTGTTCACCAGCCCCCACCTCGAGCGCTTCACCGAGCGGATCCTCATCGACGGAGAACCCGTGGGCGACGCCGCGATCGCGGACGCGTGGGACGAGATCCAGCCGTTCGTCCGCATGGTCGACGGCGAGCTCGAAGCCGCCGGAGACGCCCCGCTGACGTTCTTCGAGCTGCTCACGGTGCTCGCGTTCGTGGTCGCGGCCGACGCGCCGATCGACGTGCTCGTGCTCGAGGTCGGCATGGGCGGGGAGTGGGACTCCACCAACACCGCGGACGGCGACGTCGCGGTCTTCACCCCGATCGACATCGACCACGTCGACCGTCTCGGCTCGACGATCGCCGAGATCGCGACGGTCAAAGCGGGCATCATCAAACCGGGCGCCCTCGTCGTCTCCGCGCCGCAACCCGCCGAGGCCCTGCAGGCCATCCGCGCGCGCGCCGAGAAGGAGGGCGCCACGGTCACGATCGAAGGCTCCGGCTTCGCCCTGGAGGCCCAGACACTCGCCGTGGGGGGACAGCAGCTGAGCATCCGCGGCCTCGCCGGCACCTACTCCGAGATCTACCTGCCGCTGTACGGCGCGCACCAGGGAGCAAACGCGACGCTGGCCGTCGCCGCCGTGGAGTCGCTGATCGGCGGGGGAACCCAGCCGCTGGCGGCCGACGTCGTCGCGGACGGCCTCGGCACCGCGACCTCGCCGGGGCGCCTGCAGCTCGTCGGCACCGCACCGACCGTGCTCGTCGACGCGGCGCACAACCCGCACGGCGCCCGGGCGCTGGTCGCCGCGCTGGAGGAGTCGTTCGACATCGACGAGTGGGGTGCCGTCGTCGGCATCCTGGGCGGGAAGGACGCCGTCGGCATCATGTCGGCGCTCGTTCCCGCCGTCGCACGGGTGTTCGCCACCGCACCCGACAGCGACCGCGCGACCGACCCCGACACGATCGCCGACGTCGCCGAGGCCGCGGACCTGCCGGTCACCGTGCACCCGACGCTCGAAGACGCCGCGGATGCCGCGCGGGCGTGGGCCGCGGAGTCGGACCGTCGCGCCGTCGTCATCGCGGGTTCGGTCGTCCTCGCCGGCGAAGCTGTCCGCCTGTCGGAGCTCGAGGACTGGAAGTCCGGGTGGCAGGCGTGAGCCCGCGCCAGCCCCGCGTCCGCCGTCAGCGCGGAGCGCTCGAATCGCTCGGCGCGGTGGTCCTCGGCTTCGAGTCGATCATCGTGTTCCTCGGTGGTCTCGTCGTCTACGGGCTCAAGGTGCTGCCCTTCGGCATCGAGCCGTGGTGGGGGATCGTCGGGGGAGTCGTCATGGCGCTCGCCATGGTGACCGTCGCGGGGCTGCTGCAGCGCCGTGGAGCGGTGTGGGCCGGGTGGGGGCTGCAGGTCCTGCTGCTCCTCGGCGGATTCCTCGTACCGGCCCTTTCGGTGGTCGCGCTCATTTTCGGCGGCATGTGGGCGTATGCGACGATCAAGGGAGCGGCACTGGATCGGCAGAACGCCCGTCCCACCGCTGCCCCCGACCTCTCGAACGGAGAATGACCCATGGCCACCGAAGAGACCCTCGTCCTGGTCAAGCCCGACGGCGTCGCCCGCGGCCTGACCGGAGCCATCCTGGCCCGCATCGAGGCGAAGGGCTACGCCCTCGTCGACATCCGCCTCGTCGAGCCCGACCGCGAGACCCTGGCGCAGCACTACGCCGAACACGAGGGGAAGCCGTTCTACGAGCCGCTCCTGGAGTTCATGATGTCCGGCCCGTCGGTCGCCATCCGCCTCGCGGGGAACCGCGTCATCGAGGGCTTCCGGTCGCTGGCCGGCACGACCGACCCGACGACCGCCGCCCCCGGCACGATCCGCGGCGACTTCGGCCGCGACTGGGGCCTCAAGGTCCAGCAGAACCTCGTCCACGGCAGCGACAGCGTCGAGTCCGCGGAGCGCGAGCTCGCGATCTGGTTCGCCTGATCCCGGATGCCGAGATGGCCGCCGTCCTTCGGGGCGGCGGCCATCGTCGTGTCCCGGTCCCGTCGACGGGATCAGCGACCTCGGCCCGTGCCCGGCGAGGTGGGTGAGGGTGTCGAAGTCAGCGGAGCGTGGCCCCTGCGCTCAGGTGCGCGACAGCCCGGCCCGGCGCCCCGCAGCCAGCCACGCCACCGGCCCGAGCACGGGAACCAGCAGGATCACGAGCGCCCAGACCAGCACCATCGTCGATGACAGCCGCGCCGCACTCCGGGAGAGGCTCACGATGCCCCACACGGCGAGGCCGAACGCGACGACCGCCAGGCCCGACCAGACGAGGTCGTACGCGGCGGGCATCAGCGGGTTCATGGCATCCATCCCTCGAAGCTAGGGCACGACGGGCCACGCCCGCCAGGTCAGATCTGCGCGAGGACGTTGAGGCGCGACTGCGCCATCACCGCGATGATCACGAACGCCGCGAGGGTCATCAGCGGGACCCAGGGCATGAGCCGCTCGGCGAGGTGCCGGACGCGCGGTGCGGGGACGACCCCCTCGCGGAGGACGTGCAACGTGACCACGAAGAACGAGGGGATCACGACCGACCACGTCACCATGCACCAGGGGCAGAGGGTCGCGAGCACGAAGATGCTCTGCGAGATCAGCCAGATCACGAACGTGAGGGCGAACGCGAAACCGAGCCAGAACAGGACCCAGAACCAGCGCGCGAAGCGCGCGCCGGCCAAGAGGGCCATGCCGACGACGATGGGTGCCGCCCAGGCCGTGAGGCCGATGATCGGGTTCGGGAAGCCGAACACGCTTCCCTGGGGCGACTGGAGATTCGCCGAGCACTGCACGAGCACGCTGAAGTCACAGGATGCCGCCGTCCCGGGGTTCTGCAACTGGGCGAAGCGCTCCATCGTCAGCGAGAACGCCGCCCACCAGCCGACGATGCCGGCGAAGACCAGCCAGATCGCGACGACGACGGGGCGGCGGGGGGTGACGGAGTCGCTCATGGCTCGATTCTGTCACCGCGGAGTTCGCCGTCGGCTGAGGATTGCTCGGCGTCGAGGAGCGCGATGCGGAGGATTCCGGACGGACCGTGCGATAATGATGTTTCGATGTACCGCGGCCGCGCCGCAGGCGCATCACCAGAAGACTTCGGGCGATGACCGCCCTTCGCAGCACGCGCCTCCGGCCTGCTGCATACCGAGTGAGTTCGCGGCCCCGCCGGGTGCGGCGCCGCACGAGATTTCGCCGGGCGACGCGCGGTGTCGCCCCGCCAGGGAGTACGCCAAAATGGCAGACGCAAGCGACGAACAGAACCCCACCGAGCAGACGGCGCCCGACACAGCGGTCGAGCAGGTCGACGGCACGGCCGCAGCCCCTGGCACCGCGGACGACACCGCCACCGGTGAGGCCCCGGCCGCGGAGACTCCCACCGCGGAGGCTCCCGACACCTCCGATGCACAGGCGTTCGAGGCTCAGAGCGCCGATGCGCCGAGCGTGGACGCGTCCCGCGTCGACGAGGAAGAGGGTGCGGTCCAGGATGCCGAGAGCGCTGCGGCGATCGACACGGCCCCTCCCGCGGTCCTCGACGCGTCGGCCTCCGCCGACGCCCCGGCGGAGGTCGCCCCGGCAGACGCCGCCCCCGCGGACGCCGCTACGACCGCGGACGCCGAGCCCGAGAAGGTCGCCGAGGACGTGGCATCCGCTGCTCCCTCCGACCAGACGACGCAGAAGCCGGAGCGCCCCACCGCGGTCTCGCTGGGTCTGCTGCCCGAGGTGTTCGTGTCGGCGGTGTCGACGCAGCTGCACTTCTACGCGCCCGAGCCGCTCCCCGCCTCGCTGCGTGACGAGTCCGACGAGCGCGGTTTCCGCGACGAGCGTGACGACGACGCCCCCGCCGAACGCACCTCGGCCAACGCGCGGCGCCGCAACCGCCGCCGCGGAGGATCCGCCGCCGTCGGCGACGAGCAGGACGACGCGCCCCCGGCCGCCCCGCGCCAGCGTGCCGTCGAGGTCATCACGGAGCCGCAGCGCATCAAGGGATCGACGCGTCTCGAGGCCAAGAAGCAGCGCCGTCGCGACGGTCGGGAAGCCGGCCGCCGCCGCCCCGTCGTCACCGAGGCCGAGTTCCTCGCCCGCCGCGAGGCCGTCGACCGCGTCATGGTCGTGCGGTCGAAGGCCGGTCGCATCCAGATCGCCGTTCTCGAAGACAACGTGCTCGTCGAGCACTACGTCGCGCGCAACCAGGACGCGTCGCTCATCGGCAACGTCTACCTCGGTCGCGTGCAGAACGTGCTGCCGAGCATGGAGGCCGCGTTCGTCGACATCGGTCGCGGCCGCAACGCCGTGCTGTACTCCGGTGAGGTCGACTGGGACGGCATCGACACCGGCAACCAGCCGCGCCGCATCGAGCTCGCGC
Organism: Microbacterium sp.; assembly: GCA_029239635.1. Taxonomy (GTDB): domain Bacteria; phylum Actinomycetota; class Actinomycetes; order Actinomycetales; family Microbacteriaceae; genus Microbacterium. The sequence goes on from JARBUN010000089.1 coordinate 19,617, forward strand.
TGAAGTCGGGCGACCGCGTCCTCGTGCAGGTCACGAAGGACCCGGTGGGCCACAAGGGTGCGCGTCTCACGAGCCAGATCTCGCTTCCCGGCCGCTACCTCGTCTACGTGCCCAACGGCACGATGAACGGCATCTCCCGCAAGCTCCCCGACACCGAGCGTGCCCGCCTGAAGAAGATCCTCAAGGAGGTCCTCCCCGAGTCGTCGGGCGTCATCGTGCGCACGGCGGCGGAGGGCGCCACCGAAGAGCAGCTGACGCGCGACGTGCAGCGCCTCACCTCGCAGTGGGAGCACGTCAGCACTCAGCTCAAGACGATCCAGGCCCCGGCGCTGCTGCACTCCGAGCCCGACCTGCTCGTCAAGATCGTCCGCGACGTCTTCAACGAGGACTTCACGCGCATGCTCATCCAGGGCGACGAGGCACTGCAGACGATCTCGAACTACCTCGCCGGCGTGGCCCCCGACCTGCTCGAGCGCGTCGAGAAGTACGAGGGCGACCAGGATCCGTTCGACGCCTTCCGCGTGACGGAGCAGAT
>JARBUN010000090.1 GCA_029239635.1 Microbacterium sp.
GAACAACAACCTGCAGGCCCTCGCCGAGACGACGCCGCACGGCATCCCGGTCACCATCAGCACCGATCCGCGCCACGCGTTCGTCGAGAACACGGGCGTCGCCTTCTCGGCCGGTCCCTTCTCGCAGTGGCCCGAGGGCCTGGGGCTCGCGGCTCTCGACGACGTCGACACGGTGCGCGAGTTCGCCGAGGTCGCGCGCCGCGAGTACGTCGCGGTCGGCATCCGCGCGGCCCTGCACCCGCAGATCGACCTGGCCACCGAGCCGCGCTGGGGTCGTCAGGCCCAGACCCTCGGTCAGGATGCCGCGCGGGTCACCGAGTTCACCGCGGCTTACCTCCAGGGCTTCCAGGGCGACGAGCTCGGGCCCGACAGCGTGGCCTGCACGACCAAGCACTTCCCCGGCGGCGGACCGCAGCAGGGCGGCGAGGACGCGCACTTCCCGTACGGCCGCGAGCAGGTGTACCCCGGCAGCATGTTCGACTACCACCTCGAGCCCTTCCGCGAGGCGATCCGTCGGGGCACCGCGGGCATGATGCCCTACTACGGCATGCCCGTCGGTCTCGCGGTCGACGGCCAGCCGATCGAGGAGGTCGGCTTCGGCTACAACCGCCAGATCATCACGGGGCTGCTCCGCGAACAGCTCGGCTACGACGGCGTCGTCGTCACCGACTGGGAGCTCGTGAACGACAACCACGTCGGCGACCAGGTGCTTCCCGCGCGCGCCTGGGGCGTCGAGCACCTCTCGGCCGTGGAGCGCATGGAGAAGATCCTGGATGCCGGGAGCGACCAGTTCGGCGGGGAGGAGTGCGTCGAGATGCTCGTCGACCTCGTCCGCGCGGGCCGGGTCTCCGAGGAGCGCATCGACGCCTCGGTGCGGCGGCTGCTGCGGGTGAAGTTCCAGCTCGGACTGTTCGACGACCCGTACGTCGACGTCGACGAGGCCGAGCGGATCGTCGGCAACGCGGAGTTCCGCGCGCTGGGGGAGCGGGCGCAGGCGCGTTCGCTCACCGTGCTGGTGAACGAGGGGGACGTGCTGCCCCTGCGTCCTCTCGAGACGGTGTACGTCGAGGGCTTCCGCGCCGACGACGTGACCGAGCTCGGCTCCGTCGTGACCGACCCCGCCGCGGCCGATCTCGCGATCGTCCGCATCGGCGCCCCCTTCGAGCCGCGCGACGACCTCTTCCTCGAGGCGTGGTTCCATCAGGGGTCCCTCGAGTTCGCGCCCGGTCTGGTGTACCGGTTGCAGCAGATCGCGGCATCCTGCCCTCTCGTGCTCGTCGTGAACCTCGACCGCCCCGCGATCCTCACGCCGTTCGTCGGACACGCCGCGGCGATCGTCGCCGACTACGGCAGCTCGGCGAAGGCCGTGCTCGACGCGCTCACCGGCCGGGTGGCCCCGCGCGGACGTCTGCCGATCGAGATCCCCCGGTCGATGGATGCCGTGCGTTCCTCGCGCGAGGATGTACCGTCGGACACCGGCGATCCCGTCTTCCCCGTGCACCACGGGCTGGAACTGGCGGTGTCGACCGGCGCGCAGAGGGGGTAAGGGCGGCTCATGGCGGAGGGGCAGACGACACGACGACCGACCGTGTACGACGTCGCGCACGAGGCGAACGTCTCGATCGCGTCGGTGTCGTTCGCGTTCCGTCGTCCCGACAAGCTCAGCGACGCCACGCGTCAACGAGTCCTCGACGCCGCCCGCCGGTTGGGATACGCCCCGAGCGGCGCCGCCCGGGGCCTCGCCCGCGGGCGCACTGGCACGCTCGGCCTGCACGCGTTCGACCTGCTGCTCGAGCGGGCCGACCCCCTCGCCCAACCGCTCAGCGGCATGCAGTCCCCGGCGCTCGACGCCGGGGGAGTGATCCCCTGGGACCAGACCGACGACGACGTCCTCTCCGACCCGCGCGCCTTCCCGCTGTACGTCGACGAGGTGCAGCGCGGGTTCGAGCTGGAATGCTGGGCGCTCGGCCGTCCGGTGATGCTGAGCAGCGGATCGGATGCCGATGTCTCGGTCGCCGACACCGTCGGACGTGTCGACGGGCTGGCGATCTTCCCGTCGCCGCAGACCGCGCCCACCCTCGCGCGACACTCCCTGAGCATCCCGATCGTGCTGTTCAGCGCCGCCCCGGCGGACGATGCGCACCACCGGGTCCGCGTCGACAACGCCCGCGGGATGCGCGCGCTCGTCGCCCACCTCGTCGAGGAGCACGGGGCGACCGACCTTGCCTTCGTGGGACGCCTGGAGGCGACGGATGCCGTCGAGCGCCGCGACGCGATGGTCGCGGAGCTCGAGGCCCGCGGCATCCGTCCCCGTCCCGAGATCGTCGACGCGACCGTGCGCGGGGAGGACGATCTCGTGCCGCAGGTGCGAGCCGTGATCGCCGCGGGACGGATGCCGCAGGCCTTCGTGTGCGCGACCGATCAGAACGCGTTCACGCTCCTCGACGTACTCGCGGCCGAGGGAGTGCGCGTCCCCGAGGACGTGGCGGTCACCGGCTTCGACGGCACGCTCGGCTCGCGCCTGACCAGCCCGCCGCTGACGACCGTGCGCCAGCCGATGGAGGCGATGGGGCGCGCGGCGGCGAGGATCCTCGCGGGCACGGCCGGCGCCCCGCCCGCGGGCGGCCCGTTCGACGTCGTGTTCGAGCCGCGGGTGCTGGTGCGGGAGAGCTGCGGCTGCTGACGGTCCGTCGCCGCGGCCGACGGGGTGTGCCGTCGATCTGGCTCGCGGTGGTCGGGATGTCGGGTGGTGTGCCGCCGTGCGGAGTTCGTGGGTGACACGCCGGTACGTGATGCCGTGGCCCGGCGTGTCGGCCGGGATCTCCGCCGGACGGTCCCGTGCGCCGGGTCAGGCGGCGTTCCACCGCAGCCGCGGGGCGCCGAGGCCCGCCCGGAGCGCCGCGGGGTCGGCCACGGGGAACATCGTGACGATCCGCTCGTCCACCGCGTAGGCCAGGGCCGCGGTGCCGCCGGGGGTCGGGGTGCTCAGCGCGATGCGCGCGGTGCGGCCCTGCACCTCCTCCGTCACGGCGTCGGGGCGGGCGAGCAGCGCCGACGCGGCCGCGGTCGCGCGTGACAGCAGGGTCTCCGTGCCCGCCCACGGCAGCAGCGCCCCGACCTCGAGTCCGCACGCGCGGTCCAGCTCGCCCGACAGCCACCGCTCGCGCTTGAGTCCGTACGGGGTGGGGGTGGTCGACAGCAGATAGCCGTACACGTGCAGGACCCCCGCATTGCCCACCGGCCACTCCGCCTCGAGGCCCGCGCGCCCGTGCAGCTCCTCGAAGACCGCGCGGGCGAGCACAGCGGCCCCGACGTTCTCGTCGATCACGCTCGAGCGTCCCCAGTGGGCGAACCGCCCGACGGCACGGTCCTCGGCGAGGGCGGCGGCGAGCCAGGGGAGGGAGTCGATCGCGGTCACGGGGTCGGTGGCTGCGAGGTGCGCGGCGGCGTCGAGGGTCTGCACGGCTCCACGCTACGACGCTCCCGCGCATCGTTTACACGGCGTTCATCTGACGTGGACATATCGTCCACATTCGAAGCGCATCATGGACGCAACGTCCACGACAGGAGCTTCCGTGTCTCGCCCCGTCCTCATTCTCGACTTCGACGGTACCGTCGCCCTCGGCGACGGCCCCCTCCTGGCCTATGCCCGCGCGGTCGCCGCGCACGCGGCATCCGCCGACGCCCTCGTCTCCGCAGTGGCGGCCCACCTCGCCGCACCCTCGGGTGACGCGATCGACGGCTACGACGTCGTCCGCCGCGTCGCGGTCGCCGAAGGCATCGGCGAGGACGCGCTCGCCGCGGCCTACACCGCCAGCCGCGCGCAGCTCGGCACCCCCGATGCCCCCATCGCTGTCGCCGGCGGTCTCGCGGAGTTCCTGCGGACCACGGATGCCGAGCGCCTCCTCGTCACGAACGCCCCGGCCACGCGACTCGACGAGGCCCTCGCCTCCCTGGGCCTCGCGGGACTGTTCGACCGCGTCGTCACCGACGCCGCCAAGCCCGCGGGGCTCGAGGCTCTCCTCGACTCCCTCGACGAGGGCGTGCCCGTCCTCGCGATCGGCGACGTGTGGCGCAACGACCTCGCGCCGGCGCACGCCCGCGGTCACTCCACCGCCCTCGTCGGCGGCTACCCCGATCCCACCGCCGAACCGACCTACCGGGCCGCGACCCTCGACGAGCTGCTGCCCGCGCTCGCCGAATGGGTCGCGACCTCCCGCTCCGACTCCCTCCCGTTCTCCGCCTGATCTCCACCCGACCCGCAGAAGGAATCATGAACACTCGTCGTCTCCGCCTCGCCACGGCCCTCGCCGCGGCAGCCCTCGCCTCCGTCTCCCTCGCCGGGTGCTCCGGCGCCGCGGGTGCCGCGTCCGAGCCCGCCGCCGACCCGAGCTCGCTCGTGCTCGCCCTCGTCCCCTCGCAGGACCAGGCGAACCTCGTCGACACCGCAAAGCCCCTCACCGACATGCTCACCGAGAAGCTCGGCATCCCGGTCACCGGCGTCGTCTCGAAGGACTACCAGGCCGCCGTCGAAGCCATGGGCGCGGGCCAGGCGCAGATCGGCTTCCTGCCGTCGCTGCAGCTGTGGCAGGCCAACGACCGCTACGGCGCCTCGGTCGTGCTCCAGACCGAGCGCAACGGCAACATCACCTACCCCGGCCAGTTCATGACGAACAACCCCGACAAGTACTGCTCGACGCCCGTCGTCGAGCGCGACGGCATGAGCTTCTGCAACGGCGCCGACGCGATGGCCGGCCCGGCCGGACTCGACTCGATCACCAAGATCGCCGGGGCCAAGGTCGCCGTGCTCGGACCCGGCTCGCCCGCCGGCTACATCTACCCGATGCTCGCGCTCAAGGAGGCCGGCGTCGACATCGACAACGGCTTCCAGAAGGTGCCCGTCACCGCCAACGACGCCTCGGTGCTCGCCGTCTACAACGGCGACGCCGAGGTCGGTTTCAGCTTCTGGGACGCGCGCACGCTCGTGCAGAAGGACAAGCCCGACGTGGGCCAGAAGGTCGTCGTGTTCGGCCTGACCAACGAGATCCCCAATGACGGCGTCGCCGTGTCGAAGGACCTCTCGGCCGACCTGCAGAAGAAGATCTCCACCGCGCTCGAGGAGTACTCCACGACCGACGAGGGCTCGGCGGCGCTCAAGGCCGTGTACTCGATCACCAAGCTCGCCCCGGCCGACCCGTCGTCGCTCGACGTCGTCGCCCGCGCCGCGCAGGAGCTCGGGCTCCAGTGACCACCGGTTCCGTGACCCGGGGCGTCGAGGCTCAGGCCTCGGCGCCCTGGGGCATCCGTCTCGACGGTGTCTCGGTGCGCTACCCCAACGGCACGATGGGGCTGCGCGACGTGAGCGTCGACATCGCCCCGGGCGACCTGGTCGCCGTCGTGGGGCTCTCGGGCTCGGGCAAGTCGACGCTCATCCGCACGATCAACGGCCTCGTGCCGGCGACCTCGGGCACGGTCGAGGTCGGCGGACGCCGCATCGACGGCGCCTCCGGGCGGCGGCTGCGCGAGACGCGCGGACACATCGGCATGGTGTTCCAGAGCTTCAACCTCGCGGGACGCACGAGCGTGCTGAACAACGTGCTCGTCGGTCGCCTCGCGCACACCTCGCTGTGGCGGACACTCCTCGGCGCGTATCGCCACGAGGACCGGCAGCTCGCGTTCGAGGCCCTCGAGCGCGTCGGGATGCTGCCGAAGGTCTGGGACCGCGCCTCGGCGCTGTCCGGCGGCCAGCAGCAGCGCGTCGCGATCGCCCGCGCGCTCACCCAGCAGCCGCGGATCGTCCTCGCCGACGAACCCGTCGCGAGCCTCGACCCGCCCACGGCCCGAGGCGTGATGAACGACCTGCGGCGCATCAACGAAGACCTCGGCATCACGGTGCTCGTCAACCTCCACCTGCTGGATCTCGCCCGCGAGTACGGCACGCGCATGATCGGCATGCGCGCCGGGGAGATCGTCTACGACGGGCCCGCGGCATCCGCCACCGACGCCGACTTCGCCGAGATCTACGGACGCTCCGTGACCGCCGCCGACAGGCTCGAACGATGACCTCGCTCACGGTCCCTCCCCGTCCGACCGGACGGTGGATGCCGTGGGCCGCCGCGCTCGTGATCGCCGCGGTCACGGTGGTCATGTGCCTTCCGGGGGTCGGCGTCGGCCTCGACGTCGCCGCGATCGCGCGCAACTGGCAGCAGGGCGCGCTCCGCATCGTCGAGCTGCTCACCCCCGACTGGACGTTTTTCCCGCGCACGGTCGGACCGATCCTCGAGACACTGCAGATGGCCGTCATCGGCACGGCCGTGGGCGCCGCGATCTCGCTGCCGGTGAGCTTCTGGGCGGCCCGGCCGACCAACCCGTTCACCCCGACGCGCGCGCTCGTGCGCGGCATCCTGAACGTCATCCGGGCCGTGCCCGAGCTCGTCTACGCGGCGGTGCTCGTCGCCATGGTCGGGGTCGGCGCACTCCCCGGCATCCTCGCGCTCGTGCTGTTCAACGTCGGCATCGTCGTCAAGCTCGTGTCGGAGTCGATCGACGCCACCGATGCCGGCCCGCTCGAGGCCGGCCGCGCCGCCGGCGGCACGCAGGCGCAGATCAACCGCACGATCGCGCTGCCCGACACCTGGCCGACCTTCGTGTCGCAGACGCTGTACGTGTTCGAACTGAACGTCCGCGCCTCCACGGTGCTGGGGCTCGTCGGCGCGGGCGGCATCGGCCTGCTCATCGACGCCGTCCGCACCTACTACCGCTACGACCAGCTGTCGCTCGTCATCCTCGAGATCCTCGTGATCGTCGTGGTGCTCGACACCGTCAGCGACGCGATCCGCCGGAGGCTCGTATGACCGTCCTCGCCCCCGTCCGCCCCGCGGCGCTCGCCGTTCCCGCGCGCCGGCGGAACCCGGTGCGTCTGGTCGCCGGCGTGATCGTGACGGTGATCGTCGTCGCCGCGTTCTGGTCGGCCGACATCACGTGGTCGCGCCTCGGCGAGCTCCCCGCCGAGATCGTGCGCTACCTCGGGCTGATGTTCCTCTCGCCGAACTGGGCGAAGCTCCCCGAGGCGCTGTGGCAGACGTGGCGCAGCGTCGAGATGGCCTGGATCGGCACGGTCCTCGGCATCCTGATCGCCACTCCGCTCAGCCTCGTCGCCGCCCGCGGTTTCGGCCCCGCCCCCGTGCGGGTCGCGCTGCGCTTCGTCTTCTCGCTCGTCCGGGCGGTGCCCGAGCTCGTCTTCGCGATCATCATCCTGTCGGTCACCGGCCTCACCCCGCTCACCGGGGCGCTCGCCCTGGCCATCGGGGGAGTGGGAACGCTCGGCAAGTGGGGCTACGAAGCGGTGGAGAACGTCGCCCCCGGTCCCATCGAAGCGGCCCGCGCCGCAGGCGGATCGACCGCGCAGGTCCTGCGCTGGGGCGTCTGGCCCCAGGCGGCGCCGACCTTCTTCTCGTTCTGGCTCTACCGCTTCGAGATCAACGTGCGCGCGTCGGCCGTCCTCGGCCTCATCGGCGTGGGAGGCATCGGCGACATGCTCACCTCCTACACCCAGTACCGTGAGTGGTCGACGGTGGGGATGCTCCTGATCGTCGTGGTCGTCGTCACCGTCGCGATCGACGCGGTGTCGGGCCGCATCCGCCGCCGCATCATGGAGGGTCCCCGTGTCCGCTGAGGTGCCCGTGACCGCGCGCATCGCCGCGGTGCGCAACTCCCTGCAGCCGAGCGAGCGTCGCGTCGCCGACCTCATCGTCGACGAGCCGGATGCCGTCATCGAGCTCACCGCGCAGCAGATCGCCGACCGCGTGGGCGTGGGGCGCTCCTCGGTGGTGCGCGCCTGCCAGACCTTCGGATACCGCGGGTACCCGCAGCTGCGCGTCGCGCTGGCCGCCGAGCGGGGGAGCCGGACCGTCGCCCCGACCGCCCAGGACGGTGCCCTCGGCGGCATCCGGTCCGCGATCGATCGCATCGCCGACGACCTTCGCTCGGTCACGAGCCTGCTCGAGGCCGAGGGGGTCTCCGAGGCCGTCGCCGCGGTGGTCGCGGCCCGGCGGCTGCTGGTCGTGGCCAGCGGCCTCTCGGCGCCGGTCGCCACCGACCTGGCGATGCGCCTGACCGCGGTGGGGCGCCCCGCCGAGACCGTCGGCGATCCGATCGGTCAGCAGATCGCGGCCCGGCACCTCGCTCCCGACGACGTCTGCGTCGTGATCAGCGGGTCGGGGGCGAACGAGGCGAGCCTGCGCGCGGCCTCCGCCGCGCGTGCCGCGGGTGCCCGGGTGATCGCGTTGACGTCGTTCTCGGCCTCGCCGTTGACGGACCGCGCCGACCTCTCGCTCGTGCTCGCCTCGGGCGGGACGTTCCGCGACGAGCTCGAGCACACCTCCCGCATCGCCCACGCGGTGTTCGCCGAGGCCTTCGTCGACGCCGTGGCCGCCGCGCGCGCCGACGACTCCGCCCTCGCCCGCTCCCGCGTGCTCGAGATCCT
>JARBUN010000198.1 GCA_029239635.1 Microbacterium sp.
GATCGACCCGCAGCCGCTCCGGAAGAAGATCGCCGACATCACCGAGGTGCTGAACCGCGAGGCGACCGACACGCGGAAGCTGCTCGCGCGCAACGACAAGGCGGGCAAGGGCAAGTCGCCCACGCCGCAGTTGCGGCGGACGGGGATCGCGGCCGAGGGCGCCGACCAGCTCGAGTCGACGATCGCCGATCTCACGCAGCAGATGCTCGCCGCGGCCGCCGAGTTGAAGTTCGAGCTCGCGGGGCGCCTCCGCGATGAGGTGCAGGATCTGAAGAAAGAGCTACGAGCGATGGAGCGGGCCGGGCACGCCTGAGCCCCAGGAGGTCGGCCATGCAGCAGCGAATCACCCTCGTCACACTTGGGGTCGGCGATCTCGAGCGCGCGATCGCCTTCTACTCCGCACTCGGATGGAGTGCACACCCGAGCTCGGTCGAGGGCGAGGTGGCGTTCTTCGACCTCGGGGGCATGGTCCTCGCCCTGTGGGACCGGAAGAAGCTCGCGGAGGATTCCGGAGTCGAAGACGCGGGCGGATGGGGCGGAGTGACTCTCGCCCACAACGTCGGCGACCCGCACGATGTCGACGCGATCCTGGAGCAGGCGGTCGCGGCCGGTGCCAGGCTTGCCCGCGCGGGAGCACCTACACCGTGGGGCGGGTACTCGGGCGTGTTCGTCGATGCGGACGGCCATCCCTGGGAGGTCGCCGTCAACCCCGGATGGCCTCTGGATGCCGAGGGTCGACCGCAGCTCTGAGCGGGGGCCCCGCGAAGCGGCTCAGGGGCAGTGCAGGAGAGGTTTGGGTCCCGAGCGATCGACCGTGTGCTCCGACATGGCGTGACCGCACAGTGGGCAGGGTCGACCGGTGCGCACCGGCTCCGGGGTCGTTTCGTAGGGCCCCACGGATGCCGGACCCGCGACGCGGATCAATCGGGAGTTGACGTACTGGTACCAGCCGCCCGCTTCGCGTACGCGGGCGCGCAGTGGCGGCCGATCCGCATTCCTTCGTGTCATGATGATTAGTGTACTAACGATTGAGAGAGGGGGCGCATGGACGATCTGCTCAAGTTGGAGAATCAGGTCTGCTTCGCGTTGGTCACGGCGGCGCGCAACATCGTGTCGATCTACCGGCCGGTCCTGGAGCCGTTGGGTCTGACTCATCCGCAGTACCTCGTGATGCTGGCCCTGTGGGAGGAGGCCCCGCGGTCGCTCGGCGCCCTGGCATCGGAACTCGCGATGGAGCCGGCGACGCTCTCCCCGCTGGTGAAGCGTCTCGAAGCCCAAGGGCGGGTCGTGCGCACCCGCCGGGCCGACGACGAGCGGGTGCTCGATATCGCTCTGACCGACGAGGGGGCCGCCCTCCGCGCGGCGGCACTCGAGGTGCCGGGGAAGATCATGGCCCGCGTCGGAATCGATGAGAACGCGCTGGTCGCGCTCCGCGACGGCCTCGCGCCTTTCGCCGGTCCCCCTCGCGACGGAATCGGCTCGGCCTAGGCATTCGCAGGAGAGTTCGCGCGGACGCACGGAGCGCGCGAAGCGGGTGAGAACCTTCGCACATCCGTGCGCCGGCGGCGAACCCGGGGCCGATGTCGGAGGCCCCGCCTAGACTTAACAGGTGCCCATCGTTCCCGTCGTTCCCGCCCCTTCTTCCACAACCTGAAGGACGTCGACCTCGACATCCCCCGTGACTCGCTCGTCGTGTTCACGGGTCTGTCGGGCTCGGGCAAGTCGAGCCTCGCGTTCGACACGATCTTCGCCGAGGGGCAGCGCCGGTACGTGGAGTCGCTGAGCGCCTACGCGCGGCAGTTCCTGGGGCAGGTCGATCGGCCCGACGTCGACTTCATCGAGGGACTGAGCCCCGCGGTCTCGATCGACCAGAAGTCCACCAACCGCAACCCGCGGTCGACGGTCGGCACGATCACCGAGATCCACGACTACATGCGTCTGCTGTGGGCGCGGATCGGGGTCCCGCACTGCCCCGAGTGCGGGGCGCGCATCCAGCGTCAGACCGTGCAACAGATCGCCGACCAGCTCATGGAGCTGCCGGAGCGGACGCGGTACCAGATCGTCGCTCCCGTCGTGACGCAGAAGAAGGGCGAGTTCGTCGACCTCTTCAAGGAGTTGAGCGCGAAGGGCTACGCGCGCGCGGTCGTGGACGGGGAGCTCGTGCAGCTCTCCGAGCCTCCCACGCTGAAGAAGAGCTACAAGCACGACATCGCCGTGGTGGTCGACCGACTCGTGGCATCCGGTGACAACCTCAGCCGGGTGACCGACTCGGTCGAGACCGCCATGGGGCTGGCCGGCGGCATCATGCAGGTCAACTTCGTCGACGAAGAGGGCGACGACGCCTGGCAGTCCTTCTCGGAGAAGCTCGCCTGTCCCAACGGGCACCCATTGCAGCTCACCGAGATCGAGCCGCGCACGTTCTCGTTCAACGCACCCTTCGGCGCCTGTCCCGTGTGCTCCGGCCTCGGCACCCGAATGTCGGTCGACGTCGACCTGATGCTCGGCGACGAAGAGCTCTCGATCCGCGACGGGGCGATTCTGCCGTGGACCACCCAGGGCAAGGGCCTCTTCCAGTACTACGAGCGCCTGCTCGAGGGACTCTCGCGCGACCTCGGCTTCTCGCTCGACACCCCGTGGAAAGACCTGTCGCACGATGTGCAACAGGCCGTGCTGCGCGGCGAGAACTACAAAGTCACGGTCAAGTGGAAGAACCGCTACGGCCGCGAGATGCGGTACTCGTCGGGTTTCGAAGGTGTCGTGCCGTACATCGAGCGCCAGTACCTGCAGGCCGAGTCGGACGCGCAGCGTCAGCGCTGGTCGGAGTACCTGCGCGAGGTGCCGTGCGCCGTCTGCGACGGTGACCGGCTGAAGCCGGAGGTGCTCGCCGTGCTCGTCGACGACACGTCGATCGCCGCGGCCTCCCGCATGAGCCTGGCCGACGCGCGCGAGTTCTTCTCCAACCTCACGCTCACCGATCGCGAGGCGACGATCGCCGCCGCCGTGCTGCGCGAGATCCGCGCGCGCCTGGACTTCCTGCTCCAGGTGGGCCTGAACTACCTCAGCCTCGGCCGTGCCGCCGGCACGCTCTCCGGCGGCGAGGCGCAGCGCATCCGCCTCGCGACCCAGATCGGCTCCGGTCTCACCGGCGTGCTCTACGTCCTCGACGAGCCGTCGATCGGTCTGCACCAGCGCGACAACCGCCGCCTCATCCAGACGCTCGAGACGCTCCGCGACCTCGGCAACACCCTCATCGTCGTCGAGCACGACGAAGAGACCATCCACGCGGCCGACTGGGTCGTCGACATCGGCCCGCGTGCGGGCGTCGACGGCGGA
>JARBUN010000008.1 GCA_029239635.1 Microbacterium sp.
GTGAGCGCTAGTGCCCTGCCGCTTCGTCCCTTTGGGAATCACGCACGCGTTTCACGTGAAACATGCGCGCAGGGCGCGCCTTGAGTCGACTGATGGCGCCTAGCACCCTGCCTGCCAGGCGGGCTGCTTCTCCGCGTGGGGCGGGCCGCGCGGGCAGCGCGCGGGCGAAGGGTCCGACCTCGTTGCAGGACGACCCCGCGTATGTCCGCGCGACGCCCTGGGTTCCGCACTGCCCGTACCGCCTAGGCGTCGATGCAATGGATTCCCCCGTGGGCCGCATTGGTGTCGGGTGAGTCGGCAGAGCAACAGTGCAAGGGTGCTTACCCGGCGGGTGCGATGCGGAGGTGGCGGCCAGATGTCCTACGGTGGGACTCATGTCTTGCACGGAGCGGAGGGGCGAAGGCCACGTCAACAGCTCTGGCGATAGGCAACGAGTGCGGGTGCGTCATGGTCCACGGGTCGCGTTCAGGATGACCGCACGAACCGGGGGCCAGCCTGAATCACTCTTCGAAGCATGTCGCGCCGTTCTCGAATCCTGCTGAGAGCGGATGGCCCCGTAGTCGAGCGCAGGTGAAGAACACACGACGCGGTACGACACGACGCGGTACGTCTCGATGTCTGATGTGCTCACGGTGACTCGACCCGGTGCTGTCGGGGGATCACTCTGTCGTCGGAAGGTCGGAAGGTCGGAAGGTCGGAAGGTCGGAAGGTCGGAAGGTCGGAAGGTCGGGAGGTCGGGAGGTCGGGAGGTCGGGAGGTTGGGTGCCGGCGGGTGACCTGACGCTCACTAGTGACTTCGCGGGGAGATCATCGACCGGTGTGCGGTGGCGGCATGGATCGGTACGGTCGGCGAGCCAGGGCGATGGTGCGCCATAGAGCCCGTCCCGGCCACGTCTGTCTTCGACAGCGGCGCTGGATGAACAACGGAACGCGTGCGAGCGGACCAAGTGGGTGCTCTGTTAGGCGGGAGAAGCGACTCTCACGAGTGTTCTCCCCGTGGGTGGCCCGGTCTTGTGCCGTGGAGGTTGCGCAGTTTGCGCCGCCGGGGCACCAATGTGCCCCGGTACGCACCATGGAAAGATCATGCGTCGCGGCGGTCGCGATCTCTTCTCCGGTGAGAACTGGTCACCCCTCGGCTCAACGTTCTTCTGGACGTTTCACGTGAAACACGTCATGCAGGGGCCCAAGGTGTGGGTTCAGCATGCACATGCCGGGCATGGCAGAGCGAGCGGGTGTCATGCGCGGCATGGCCTGGCGGGCAGATCCACATCACTTCCACGGCATTGAGGGCATGGCGCTAGATTTCAGCTTCGGGGATGAGGGATGCGTTCATATGCCCGGAACACGGTCGGACCGCGAGCTCTCTACGCGCACACGGTAACGCGATGATGCGCCCCCTTAGACGGATCGCACTCGCGCCACGCTCGCCAAACGCTCCCTCTCACCCTCTCCCCCGCCCCCCACGCTGGCGTCAGCCCCGAGCCGGACTTTTGCTGAGTGCAACCCGTTCATCACCGCGCACGAGTACGGTCCCGATGATGTCAGCGCGCGGTGCATGACCGGAGGAGTGAGCTGGCGGAAGCGTCCACCGTTCACCCTTGCTATCCATCCCTTCCGCGGAACTGCGGGTGTCGGAGCGGTGCCGTGACGAACGACGAACATTCGCAACCTCGGTTTTCTCGTGGGTTCCAGCGGCAGGCGGCCCTGAGGGGGCGGCAAGCTTGGTGGTCAGCGACTGGCACGGGCGGACGTCGCCGGGGGTGCGCCAAGGACATCCTGCTGACGAAGTAGATGAGCGTGCCGAGGGACGTCCTCGTAGCGCGCAACGACACTAGCGGTCCTTATCCTTGTTGCGCGGAGAGACCTGCAGCGTCGCGCGCCGCCGTTGCTGGGAGAGTCAACGCGCGCGGCTTCTGAGCTCTGCGCGTCGCGGCGCGTCCGCAGCGCCATCGGAGTGACCCCTCGAAGGCGTGAACGCGGAGCCGCAGCTGGCGCACGTTGCGTGGAGATTCGGCGCGGGCACGCGTGCCGCGACCAAACCCGGTCGTAATCAGCGCAGCGCGGAATCGAGGGAGGATGCGACGTGCGCTATCGCATGTGGATGATCGCGCGCGATCCGCCCGCTTGGGCCGGTGACCCTCTTCAATGTAGGGGGGCGACCGAAGCGGACCTACGGTCTGTGCGGAACTCAGCCTGGCTGGCACCGTCTCACGTGAAACCTTCCTCGCGAAGGCAGCCGAAGCGAATTTGGGATCACCTCGGTGTCCGTCGTAAGCCGCACAGCCCTGCGGGTGAGCGAGCATAGCTGAGCGGTGCAGTGCGCGGTCTGATGCTCCCCACGCACAGGGGGCGGACAGTCCTCGCAGCGTTCATTGTCGCGCTCAGCTGTGATCGATGAGCTTCTGGCCGGAGGACAGAGTCGAGTCCAACCGAGGACGCGGCGCGGCCTTAGCCAGAATGTTTCACGTGGAACATTTGGGCCACATTCGGTGACTCGGCGCCATGGAGCCGGAGCCGATCCGGCTCCTTCATGAGACCCGACGATAGACCACGCCCCCACTGAGGGCATATTCACCGAACCTGGGACCTCGGCGGGAGGCAGCTGACCCATCTCGGGTCGGAGTGTCGGAGCAGCCGCTTCATTACTTAGCGTGGTGGTTGCCTGCTCTGGCCATACCGTTCCGCGACTTTCGTGGAGCAGAGATGGGCGGGGCTTGGGATCCTCTACCGCACTTGCGACACGAGGCGTCGGCGGGTGGGGCGCGGAGACCTGGACCGCACCAGTGACGCAAGGCCTGCGCTCGGTTCGACGCGCATCAGGGCGAAGGTATCGAAGTGCTCGAAGACATGGAAAGGGCACGGACTTGCTCTCCTCTTTGACATGAGGAGCGTGCCACGCCCGCGAAGGAGGCGTACCCGCGTGGGTGGGCGATGTTTCACGTGAAACAGCCGGTACGGCGCAGGTCGCTCACTTTACGTGAGAGGTACTCGTGTGATTCGTCCATCGTGGCCGTTCGACATTCCCTCGGGCTGACCTCTCCTTCCGCAGACGAGGGGGCGCTGGCGGAGGGTCGCGCAGACTCGGGATGCGGGCCGCGGCTGCGGGTGCACAAAGCCGGTTCCGGGTGTCCACTTGATGTCGGGTGTGGGCCCGATACGAGCGTGGGACGGGGTGCGCGCGTCCCGGGGGGTACGGCGGGGCGCCCCGTGCGGGGCGCTCGTGTGCTGTGGGGTCGGTGCCGCAGCGCCGCGGCCAAGCCTTGTTAAGGCGCTGCGGTGGGGAGTGGAGTGTCGATTCGGGTGCATGAGTCGCGCCGGAGCCCAGGTGTCCCGGAGTGGCCGGCCGGTGCAGGGCGCATGCGTCCCGCAGAACCAGTCCCGCGCGCCGGACTGGCGGTGCCGCTGGAGGCATCTTGCGAAACCGGTGTCGGCTTTCCGGTGGAGGG
Organism: Microbacterium sp.; assembly: GCA_029239635.1. GTDB lineage: Bacteria > Actinomycetota > Actinomycetes > Actinomycetales > Microbacteriaceae > Microbacterium. The sequence goes on from JARBUN010000008.1 coordinate 3,447, forward strand.
TGGAGGCTTCCCCCGGACTCGATGTCGGGTGCCAGCCTGCACGTAGGGGTGGAGGTGTCTCGGGGGTCCGCCATCCGTTGCGCGCCCGCCGGTGAGCGCGCAAGTGTGTCCCGGACCCGGTGTCCGGTGCTGGCCTGGCGGTGCCGGATGGAGGTGCGTCGGAGATCCCGTGTCGGGTGCGGGCCTGCCGGCGCTGGGTGAAGGTATGTCGGGTGTGTGCCTGCTGGCGCTGGGTGGAGGGAGGTGTGTCAGGTGCGGGCCTGGCTGTGCCGGATGGGGGTGTGTCCGGGGACCCGGTGCCGGCTGCCGGCCTGCCGGTGCTTGGTGGGGTGTGTCGGGTGCGTGCGTGCCCGTGCAGGGCGTACATGTCTTGCGACCCCAGTGTCGAGTGCCGAGCTGCCGGTCCTCGACCGAGCTCTCTCGCGGACCCGGTGCTGCGCGCCGGCCGACGGGTGTGGGGCACGCCCGACGAGACGCTCGGCGCGCATATGCGTGTTCGCCAGTCGGTGTCTGCCGTGGGCGCACGCATGGATGCCGCGTGCATATCGTGGAAGCACCCACGTACGAGTAAAAGGCGGGCGCGCCACCGACCGTCCGATAAGGGCCCTTCGCGTGAACGGGCAACTCCTGCGGTCGCGGAAGTCCCGTTTGTGAGCCGAGCTCGACATCGCCCGACGCAGCGTCCCGGGAGAGATGTCACCGCGGCAGCACCCCCTAGCGCTCCGCGAGCATCTGCCTGGCCATGCTGCTTGATGCCGAGGCCTCAGGGTCGAAACGAACAAGGCTTCGTCCTTACTCGACAGCAAGAGCCATGAGATGGCTGAGCCCGTCCACGGCTGGGGGGATGATGCCGTACTCCCAGCCAACATCGTCGGAAGGCGCGATTGTCGACACGGCGCGCCGCGCGCCGCGCGCCGCTTCTTCCCCGGGTTCTTGCCCTGCTCACCCCTTCACCCCCCATACACAGGCGGCTCCAGGGACGATCGATCTCGCCAGCCCCGCGGGTAGACTGGGCGAGTTCGGCGACGGCAAGGGAGAACGTTTCACGTGAAACAGTCCGACGAAACGCCATCGTCATCCTCGTTCTATGACTCCCCCATCGCCCGCGAGATCGCTGATCTTTCCGCGCGGCGCCGAGCGCTCGAGTCCGTGCAGGTCGAGCTATCGGGGCGTACACGCGTCTTCACCGTCTCGAACCAGAAGGGCGGCGTCGGCAAGACCACGACGGCTGTCAATATCGCCGCCGCTTTGGCCTCCGTCGGCGCACGTGTCCTCGTGATCGACCTCGATCCGCAGGGGAATGCGTCGACCGCTCTGGGTGTCGCGCACAACGCCGAAACGGCGAGCATCTACGACGTCCTCATCAATGAGGTGCCCCTCGCGGATATCGTGCAGACGAGCCCAGAGTCGCCGAGCCTGCTGTGCGCACCGAGCACGATCCATCTCGCCGGTGCGGAGATCGAGCTCGTGTCACAGGTCGCGCGCGAGCACCGTCTTCGCGGTGCGCTGCGCGACTACCTCGCGATCGACGGAAACCACCTCGACTTCGTCATCATCGACTGCCCCCCGTCTCTGGGACTCCTGACGATCAACGCCTTCACCGCTGCCGACGAGGTCCTCATCCCGATCCAGTGCGAGTATTACGCTCTGGAAGGCTTGAGCCAGCTTCTGGGCAGCGTGCAGATGATCCAGAAGCACCTGAACCCGACGCTCCACGTCTCGACCATTCTGCTCACGATGTATGACGGACGCACGCGCCTCGCGCAGCAGGTCGCTGACGAAGTGCGCTCGCACTTCACGGATGAGGTGCTCGACACGGTGATCCCGCGCTCCGTTCGTGTCTCCGAAGCTCCGAGCTTCGGACAGACCGTGATCGCGTACGATGGCCAGTCAGCGGGCGCCATTGCCTACCGCGAAGCAGCGGTCGAGATCGTCAACCGCGACACCACGACGAAGGGCTCCTGATGGCAAAGAGGACCGGACTCGGGCGCGGTATCGGCGCCCTGATCCCGACGGCTGAGGCATCGGAGGCGCGCCCTGTCGACGTGTTCTTCCCTGGTGCGTCCGCGAAGGGGCAAACCGCGGCGGAGGCGGATACGGATGCCACGCCCCCGGCGGACGACCTGGTTTCGGTACCGGGCGCTCGGCTCGTCCACATCGACCCTGCGTCGATCGTCCCCAACCCTCGCCAGCCTCGTACGCACTTCGATCCGGAGGATCTGGCAGAGCTGGTGCACTCCGTGCGCGAGTTCGGCGTTCTGCAGCCCGTTGTCGTACGCGACAAGGGTGACGGCACGTACGAACTCATCATGGGTGAGCGTCGCACCCGTGCATCGCGCGAGGCCGGGCTCGCTTCCATCCCCGCCGTCGTGCGCGAAACGGACGACGAGTACCTCCTGCGAGACGCGCTCCTCGAGAACCTCCACCGTTCGCAGCTCAATCCTCTCGAAGAGGCATCGGCGTACCAGCAGCTCCTCGAGGACTTCGGTATCACCCAGGAGGAGCTCGCGACACGTATCGGCCGCTCGCGTCCTCAGATCAGCAACACCATCCGCCTCCTCAAGCTCCCCGTACCCGTTCAGCAGCGCGTCGCTGCCGGCGTTCTGAGCGCCGGGCACGCGCGGGCCATCCTGTCTCTCGAAGACCCGAAGGAGATGCAGAAGCTCGCGGACAAGATCGTCAACGAAGATCTTTCCGTCCGGGCTGCCGAGGCAGCAGCCAAGATGCCGGGCGTTTCTCCCGCGCGTCAGAAGCCCCAGGCCGGCTCGCGGCGTTCCGGCCTCGACGATGTCGCGGAACGTCTGGGGGACCGGCTCGACACCAAGGTCCGAGTGTCTCTGACGGCGAGAAAAGGCCAGATCAGCATCGATTTCGCGAGCATTCAGGATCTGAACCGCATCCTCTCTGCTCTCGGCGAAGAGGGCTACACCGGCTGACCGCGAGGCCCCGGTGTCGTTGGTCGCGCGTACCCTGGATGAGTGACCGCGAACGAACAAGATCCGCCCCGGCGGGCGAGTCTGGAACTGCTGCGGGCTGAGGCGTCCGATGAACTGGCGGTCCTGATCCACGAGCGCCTCCGCGGCGGTGAAGACCCCTGGGACTTCATGGAAGACCTGCCGAGCGTGGACGAACTCGTCGTTCTGATCCTCCGCGCCGACAACATCGCGGAGAACGGTGGGCAGCGGCCGAACCGCGCACGCAACTACCGCGTTCTGCGTCAGATCGCTCTCGACTATCCCCCGCTCACACGCGCTGTGTGGCGCATTCTGGGCGAGGAAGAGCCTCACCGGCGTTGGGACGCCAGCGTGCGTCTCGAGGCTCCCTGAGGCCGGGAGGCAGCACACGCCGGCGACGAGCGACCGTCGCCGCGGTGGGCAGCACCTTCACTTCTCGCCCCAGACCTCTGCGCGCCGCACTCCCCCACCGCGCCGGGCTGCGGCATCCCTTCGTCCGCCCATGAACGGGCGGCGGCTCCCGGAAACGACGAATCCCCGACGCCGTGGCGCCGGGGACTCGATACGTATGCGGGACTCAGCCGATGAACGGAGCGAGATCCTGCTCGAGCGCGTACTTCGGCTTCGCGCCGATGATGGTCGTCTTGACCTCGCCGCCCTGAAACACCTTCATCGCGGGGATCGAGGTGATCTGGTACTTCATCGCGAGGTCGGGGTTCTCGTCCACGTTGAGCTTGAGGACGGTGATCTTGTCCGAGTTCTCGGACTGGATCTCGTCGAGGACGGGGGCGACCATGCGACACGGTCCACACCACTCGGCCCAGAAGTCCACGAGAACGGGTCCGTCGGCCTGCAGGACGTCCTGCTCGAAGGTCGCGGAGGTCGTCGCCTTGGCGGTCATGTGCTTTTCTCCTTAATGAGAGCGTCAGTGTTGAAAACGCCGATGGGCGTCGATTTGTTCCTCAGACCACGGCGGCGTCGGGAAGCCCCTCGATGAGGCTGTCCGCGACGGCCGGCTCGCCCGCTTCGCCACGCGCCGCGAGGAAGTGCTCCACATCGAGAGCCGCGACCGTGCCGCTGCCGGCGGCGGTGATGGCCTGGCGGTAGGTCGGGTCGATGACGTCGCCGGCGGCGAAGACACCCTCGACCGACGTGCGCGACGAACGGCCGTCCACCCAGATCGTTCCCTGGTCGGTGAGCTGCAGCTTGTCGTGCACCAGGTGCGTACGCGGGTCGTTACCGATCGCGACGAACAGACCGTCGAGAGGCAGCTCGCGCGTGGTGTCGTCGACCGTCGAGCGCAGACGCACACCGCTGACGGCTTCGTCTCCGAGGATCTCGTCGACGGCGCTGTTCCAGATGAACTCGATCTTGGGGTTCGCGAAGGCGCGCTCCTGCATGATCTTCGAGGCGCGGAGCGTGTCCTTGCGGTGGATGATGTACACCTTCGACGCGAACTTGGTGAGGAAGTTCGCCTCCTCCATCGCGGAGTCGCCACCACCGACGACGGCGATCGTGCGGTCACGGAAGAAGAATCCGTCGCAGGTGGCGCACCACGACACACCGTGGCCCGACAGACGGTCCTCGCCTTCCAGGCCCAGCTTGCGGTACGCCGAGCCGGTGGCGTAGATGACCGAGACGGCCTCTTCGACCTTGCCGCTGCCGAGAGTGACCTTCTTGACGGGGCCGTCGAGGTCGAGCGAGACGACGTCGTCGTACAGCACCTGGGCGCCGAAACGCTCGGCCTGAGCCTGCATCTTGGCCATGAGGTCGGGGCCCTGAATGCCCTCCGGGAAACCGGGGAAGTTCTCGACCTCGGTCGTGTTCATGAGGTCGCCGCCGGCTTCGACGGAGCTCGCGACGACGAGGGGCTCGAGGTTGGCTCGGGCGGCGTAGATGGCGGCCGTGTAGCCGGCAGGACCCGACCCGATGATGATGACATGACGCACGATTGCGCCTTCCTCTCGTTGATTCCGTCGGATGAAACCCATGGTAGTCGCGGGGTATTCCGCGGCAGGGGGCTAGCGCTTGGGGAGAAACCGCCGACCGAGCGCAAGAGCGGGGGCCAGTTCGGGAGTACGGAACAGGGCCAGGATGCCGATGTACACGACGAGCACGGCTCCACCGACGAGTGCCGACCCGAGGACACCGGTCAGGCGATCGGCCGAGAGCCAGCCCTCGGGGCCACCGCAGAGCAGGACGACGCCCCAACCGGCCGCTCCGGCCGGGATACCGATCAGGACGAAGCGACCCAAGGGAAGAAGCCATTCGCGGATGCCGATCCCCCCGAGTCGACGATTGAGGATCACCGTCGCGATGATCACCTGCACGAGACTCGACAGAGACTGACCCAGGGCGATGGCGGCCGCGAGCTCGGTGATCGGGAGGATGCCGGCATCCAGAGCCCAACCCGCTCCGAGAGCGGTCAGCGCGACGAGGATGCCCTGGGCGAGCGTGAAGAAGAACGGGGTCCGGGTGTCGTTGTAGGCGTAGAAGGTGCGTTGGATGACGAACAGCACGGCCAGCGGCAGGAGGCACACCAGGAAGCACAGCAGGACGGGCGCCGCGGCGACGGCTTCCCGAGAGTCGTTGGTGAAGATGCGCGAGGCCGGAACGGAGGCCGCGACCAGCGCCGCGGTGGCAGCCACGATGAAGAGGCCGAGCACCCGGATACTCCGGATGATGTCGTCACGCACGCTGTCGTCGCGACCGGCGGCCGCGTGTTCGCTCAGCTGCGTGAAGTAGGGGGTCCCGATCGACAGCACGATGAGCGAGTACGGGAGCATGAACACCAGCCACGCGTTCTGCGAGGCGAGGACGGCGGGACCGTTTCCGGATGCCTCGAAGAGCACGCGGCTCTGCACGATCCCCGCCAGCTGACCGACGATGACCATGAGGAACGTCCACCCGGCCAGGCGACCGATGTGCCGCAGACCGACACCGCGCCACTGGAAGTCGGGGCGCAACCGCAGTCCCGCCCGCCGCCAGAACACGAGCAGGACGACGGTCTGCAGCACGATTCCGCCGGTCGCGACTCCGCCGAGGAGCGCGATCATGGCGGGCGTCCACTGATCGACAGCGGTGTTCGGGCCGCCGAAGATCAGCAGGAACACGCCGAAACCGACGAGCGACACGACGTTGTTCACGATGGGCGCCCACGTGTACGGTCCGAACACCTTGCGGGCGTTCAAGACCTCGCCGAGCAGCGAGTACAGACCGTAGAAGAAGATCTGCGGAAGACACCAGTACGCGAAAGCCGTGGCGAGGGCCATCTGGTCGGGGTTCGCTGTCGCGGGTGTGTACAGCGCCACGATCCAGGGAGCAGCGATCATCGCCAGCGCCGTGGCGATCAGCAGGATGACGGTGCCCAAGGTGAAGAGCTTCGAGATGAACGCGCGGCCACCGTCGGAGTGGGACGCCGCTTTGACGATCTGCGGCACGATCACCGCCGTCAGAACGCCCGTCGAGATGATCGCGTAGATGGCGTTCGGCAGCGAATTGGCCAGACCGAACGCGTCACCCGCGTAGCTCTGCACGGACCCGACGATCGCGACCAGGACGACCTGGCGGAGCAAGCCGCTCACCCGGGACACGACGGTGCCCGCCCCGATGAGCACGCTGGCCCGTCCGATACTGCTCACGGGCGGTTCTCCTCGGGGACGGTGGGGGACGTGGGGGACTCGGGTTCGACGTCATCGCCCTCGGCGGGCGCGCGACCATCGGCCGGTTCGTCCGCGGCGCTCGTCTCCGGTTCTTCGGCCCCGTTGGCGACACGTCGTCGCCGGGCCAGGGTACGGACGACACCCACGCTCAAGAAGACGACCACGAGCGCGATGACGACGACGAGGCCGATGCTCTCCCACTCGGCGCGCACCTCGACATCGACGACCTGCGGCTCGCCGACGGGCTCTCCGGTGGGGCTGTAGAGCTGGAGTGCGACGCTGACCTCTCCGTTGGCCAGTCGCGCTTCGACGGGGACCTCGACGCGCGTGTTGGCCGAGGCCTGAGCCTCCACCGGGGTCCGGTCCTGCACCCGCAGTCGCGCGTCATCGGGGCGCACCGTGAGCACGACGGACACCGGCCAGGGGAGGTCGTTGCGCACCCACGGCCGAAGCGGCGCGCTCGAGCTGACGAGCCGGAAATCGGACGACAGGATGCCGACGGAGGTGAGGGTCGTCTGCGTCGCGGCGCGGTGGTCGGAGACGGCCGTGCGGGCGGCATCCCCGGTCCACGACACGTTCAAGACCTGGAGCACCTCGGCGCGCTCGCGACCGGTGAGAAGCTCCGGCTGCTCGAGGATGGTGGCGAAGCGGTCGATGACCTGCTCGTCGGCGGTCAGATTGCTCACGTCGTCGACGCGCGCGGTGTCGACCGACGCGTCCACGAGGGAGATCTCGGATGCCGGCTGCCTGGCGATCGCGTCGAGGGTCGTTCCGCTGAAACCCGGCGCGGTCGTGACCGCCGTCATCGTCGCGCGCAGGCTCCCGCGCGAACGGTCCGTCCCCCGGTCGAGGACCGCGAGAATCGGACGATCGGCGCTCCCCGTCCGCGCGAATGTGAGGTAGCCGAGGGCCGCGGCGAGGTCGGATCCGCGGCGGGTCGTGTCGTTCTCACCCGCGGCACGGGTCAGCGCCGCCGAGACCTCGCTGTCGTACACGGGGGTCGACACTCCCCCGACGCTCGTATTCGCGGGGACGGACTCCCCGGCACCCGCGACGGTGCTCGAGGGGACGAGGACCCGCGTCGGGGCGTCGGTCGTGCCTAGGGCCCCGAGAGCCGCCACCGTGTCCGCGCCCGCGGAACCCGAGGCGGGCCAGTACACCGACGGCGTGGCGGAACCGATGTCGAGGAGGCTCTTCAGATCGGGGAGGGTGGGCTGGCCGGAGGTCGGGGACGGGTTGGGAGAGGGGCTCGCGACCGCGGGCGGCTGCGTGAAGTCGCTCGCGGTCATGTACGACTCCAGGGAGGTCGGCGCGAGGGGCGCCGCGAGTCCCGCTCGCAGCTGGGACGCCAGGTCGGCGTCGCCGAACTGCAGGGCGAACCGCTCGTTCGGCAAGGACAGGAGACGTTGCAGCCACGCGACGGCCGTCGGCGGTGCGGACGAGCCGAGGGCGCGGATCGCCGCCGGAATCGCCGGGTCGACGGCGAGCGTCGCCCGTGTGCCGTCGACCGCGTCGAGCTGGGCGGAGAGCGGGCCGTCGACCGCCGTCAGATCGGCGAGCTCGTTGGCCGTGAGCAGACCTCGGGTCATGGGTGCGGCGGTGACGGGGACGACGATTCCGAGCGGGGTGGGCGCGGCGCCGTCGGCGACGACCACGACGACGCTCGGGGCGGAGAGTCCGTCGTCCGTGCGGGCGAGCAGCGGGTACACGCCGGCGGCGCGCCCGGCCACCGCGGGATCGGTCGCCGGCACGGTGAACGCCGTGGTGGACTGGGCGCCGGAGGCGGTGGCATCCAGGGTCCCGATCCCGACCTGCTGGAGCGTCACACCCGAGATGTCGCCGTCGAGCCACCGGGTGAGTGCGGCATCGTCGGCGAGGGTCTGGGCGCCGATCGACAGCGTCACGGTCGCGGCGGAAAGGGCACTGTTGCCGGCGGGGTTCGCGCGGGACGCCGTGGCCGTGAGGGCATCTCCGGAACGGAGGATGCCGTTGGCCGCGGGCGCCACGGAGAAGACGGCGCTCGCGGCTGCGGGGGAGGAAGACGGCGTGGGCGTCGGGTCGGCGATGGCCGCGGCCGGAGCGGCCAGACCGAACGCCAGGACCGTTGCGGCGAGGGTCGCCAGCAGCCGGCGCGTGAGAGGGCGCCGCAGCACGGGTGAGCCAGAGGGCTGGGAGGTCACGGTCATACGAGCGTCGGTGGAAACGAGGGGGCCTCGCACCGCGACGAGTCTATGTCCGCGCACCTCGGAGCCCCCCGATAGCCTCGCGGAGACGGTTGAATGGACCGGTGCTCCCCGAACCCGATCCGACGCTGTGTCACCTCCTCGCCGACGACCTGAGGGCCGCGGATTACCGCAGCGCGGCACTGCGGTCCGCCTGGGGCGCTGCCGCCGACGACGCGATCGCCCGTGGTCTGCTCGGCCCAGCGATGCGGGCGCTGGGCGACCGGCGGGATCCGCTCGCCGTGCTCGGGCGCCTCTGGGGACTCGGTCGCTCCGTGCCGGTCGACGACCTCGCCAGCGCTCTGCCCTCGGTGGGCGTCGCGGGGGCTGTGGCCCTGGGTCTCGCCACGGCTGAGGGCGACACCGTCACGCCCGCCGTCCTCGTGCGCCCGCAAGCGATCGCCGACGCCGACGGCGAGGAGGAGTGGTGGATCGCCAGCGACCTCGATGAGGCGGCGCTGGGAGGACCGCTTCCCGAGGACCACGTGCTGGGCGTCGGCGGGGCGTCGCAGACGCTCGCGCGCCTGCAGCTCACCTGGCGTGCCGCCTCGGCTCTCGATATCGGCACGGGGTGCGGCATCCAGGCTCTTCGACTGCGTCGGCTGGTGCGACGGGTCGTGGCGACCGACATCTCGGAGCGGGCGCTGCGCTTCACCCGCCTGAACGCCCTGTTGAACGGCGTCGACGGGATCGAGACACGGCACGGTTCGCTCTTCGACCCGGTCGCGGGCGAGACGTTCGAGCGGGTGGCATCCAATCCCCCGTTCGTCATCACCCCGCGCGTGGCGGGGGTTCCGGCGTACGAGTATCGGGACGGAGGGCTCGAGGGTGACGCCCTCGTGGCCTCGGTCATCGGCGGCGTCGGGGCTCACCTCGCACCGGGCGGGGTGGCGCAGTCGCTCGGCAACTGGGAGTACCGCCAGGGAAAGAGTGGGCTCGACCGCGTGAAGGGGTGGGTCGACCCCGCCCTGGACGCCTGGGTGATCGAGCGCGAGGTGCTGGATCCGCTCGCCTACGCCGAGCTGTGGGTACGCGACGGCGGAACGGTGCCGGGAACGCCCGCGTACAGCCGCCTGGTCGACGCGTGGCTGGAGGACTTCGACCGCCGCGGGGTCACGGGGATCGGCTTCGGGTACGTCCTGCTCCGCCGGCCGCTGGCGGGGGCGCCGACCCTCGAGCGCTACGAGCGCGTGGCGGGCGGCGGGGACACGGCGTTCGGTCCGCACCTGGCCGCGTGCCTCGAGGAGCACGATCGCGCCGCCCTGCTCGACGACGACGGGCTGGCAGCCGCGACCCTTCGCGTGTCGTCCGACGTCACCGAAGCCCGGCACCACCGCCCCGGCGAAGAGAATCCGTCGGTGATCGAACTGCGCCAGGGCGGCGGGTTCGGCCGCACCATCGAGGTCGATCCCGCGCTCGCCGCCCTCGTCGGGGCCTCGGACGGCGACCTCTCCGTGGGGGCGCTGATCGGCGCGATCGCCGAGCTTCTCGAGGTGGATGCCGACGACCTGCGCGCGGACCTCCTCCCCCGCGTCCGTGAACTCATCGTGACGGGTTTCCTGCGCTTCCTCGATGCGTAGGCGCCGCGTCGGGTGAGTGTCCAGAACACGCCGCAACCGGCCCGCGCGATGCGGCGTTTCGTGGACACTCGACGGGGTGCGACGGTCGTCCGGCACGCTGTCGGCGACCCCGGATAGGCTCGACGCATGCTGAACATGGCCGAGGGTCTCGCGCGCCTCGAAGAGCTCGCCGCGCACCCGGTGGTCGCCACCTTGGCCCGCGTTTTCGCCGACGCGGGGCGCGATCTCGCGATCGTCGGCGGCCCCGTGCGCGATGCGTTGCTCGGACGCCTCACCCATGATCTCGACTTCACCACCGACGCCCGCCCCGACGAGATCCTCGCGCTCGTGAAGCCCGTCTCGTCGGTGCAGTGGGACGTGGGGCGCGCCTTCGGCACGATCGGCGCGCGCGTCCAGGGTGAGCAGGTCGAGATCACGACCTACCGCGCCGACAGCTACGACGGCGTCACACGCAAGCCCACGGTGGAGTTCGGCGACACGCTCGAGGCCGACCTCACCCGCCGCGACTTCACCGTCAACGCGATGGCCCTGCGCGTCCCCGCGCGCACGCTCGTCGACCCCACCGGCGGCGTCGAAGACCTCATCGCGAGCCGCTTGCGGACCCCGATCGACCCGGCCGTGAGCTTCGGCGACGACCCGCTGCGCATGCTGCGCGGGGCGCGCTTCGCGTCGCAGCTCGCGTTCGACATCGACCCCGACACGCTCGAGGCGATCGCCGAGCTGCGCGAGACCCTGCAGATCGTCAGCCCCGAGCGCGTCCAGTCCGAGCTCGTGCGGCTCCTCCAGACGGATGATCCGGTGCGCGGCATCCGGGTCCTGGTCGAAACGCGGCTGATCGACGAGTTCTTGCCCGAGGTCCCGGCGCTGCGGCTCGAGGTCGACGAGCACCACCACCACAAAGACGTCTACGAGCACTCCCTCACGGTGCTGCGGCAGGCGATCGCGCTCGAGAAGCAGCGGACCCCGGATGCCGCGCCCGACGTGGCCCTCCGTCTCGCGGCCCTGCTGCACGACATCGGAAAGCCGGCCACCCGGCGTCTCGAGCCGGGCGGCGGCGTCACGTTCCACCACCACGACGTCAAGGGCGCCCGGATGGCGCGCAAGCGCCTGCAGGCCCTGCGCTTCGACGCGGCGACCACCACGGTCGTCTCGCGCCTGATCGAGCTGCACCTGCGTTTCTTCGGCTACGCCGAGGGGGCGTGGACGGATGCCGCGGTGCGGCGGTACGTCCGCGATGCGGGCGACGAGCTCGAGCGGCTGCACATCCTCACGCGGGCCGACGTGACCACGCGGAACAAGCGCAAGGCGCAGCGGCTGGCATCCGCGTACGACGACATCGAATCCCGGATCGCGACGCTGCGCGAGCAGGAGCAGATCGACGCGATCCGGCCCGAGCTCGACGGAAACCGCATCCAGGAGGTGCTGGGGATCGCGCCCGGCCGCGAGGTCGGCGAGGCGTACCGCTTCCTTCTCGACCTACGGCTCGACGAGGGCGTGGTCGGCGAGGAAGAGGCCGAGCGGCGCCTGCGGGAGTGGTGGGCCGCGCGGGGGTGACGAGGGTCGGGGCGTGATGCGGCGCTCCCAAACCGCCGAATCACGCCCCGAGTTCGGGATGCCTATTCCTCCTCGTCGCGAGCCTGCTCCAGCGCCGCGATCACCAGGTGGGTGAGATCGATGCTCACGATGCGCGGCTCCTCGCTCACGGTGCCACCGCCGCGTCGGTGGGACTCGGCGACGGCTGCGGTGTGGCTTCGGCTGTCGCGGCACCCGTGGGGGCCTCGCCCGTCGGGACCGGCTGGACGCGCAGGAAGGGGAAGGTCGGCGCCTTCGCTTTCGCGACGTCTTCCACCGCGTCCCAACTCATGACGCCGGCCGGGATCTCGCGCAGCGGGTAGATGTTCCACGCATCCGCGGCACCCGGTGCCGTGTAGGGCACCGGCACGGGCCCGCCTCCGCCGTAGAAGTAGTTGTCGAAGGGAGCGGAGCCGTTGTCGCTGCCGATCGTGGTGAGCGGTCTGCCGTCCTGATCGAACAGCTGCACCATCGGGATCGCATTGCCGTCGGTTCCGAAGGCGTAGATGTTGCGGATGCGCTGACCGTCCAGAGCCAGTCCCGGGGTGATGGATGCCGCGGCGTGGTCGTTGTACGACGAGTCCCACACCAGCGACTGCACGCTGCCGGCGATGCCCACGAGGGCGAACGGGGTCAGCAGCAGGGTCACCACGGTCACCGCGGTGCGGATGCCGCGCATGATCGGGGTTGGCGCCCATCGGCCGCGGCCCCACTGCACGCTCAGCAGCAGCAGAGCGGTCATGAGCACGATCCCGGGGAACTGCAGCGCGCCGAGCAGGTAGGCGACCACACCCGACATCGAGCCGTACCCGGACCAGAAGAACGGCCCGATGAAGAGGTACAGCACCACCGCGCGGAGCACCCACCAGATCGGACGGAGGGATGCCGCCAGCTCGAGCAGCCACTCGGCGGCCGGGTTGCGTCGGATCTGCGTGTCGATCGACGTCCGGAGGTCGGCGATGCGGCGGAGGATCGGGACCCGCTCCCCCGCGGGCGTGTCGCTGCGCTCCGGGAGCCCCGCGGCCGCGCGAAGCTCGGCGGCGTAGGTCGCGGCATCCGGAATCGTGAATCCCTGACCGGCTTCGGCGGCCTGATCCGAGAGATCGGCCTCGAGACCGTCGAGCAGGTCGTCGACCTCCTCGACGGGCAGGTCGTCGAGGTACCGGCGGACCGCCGCGGCGAAGGCACGGATGTCGTCGTGCACGGGTGTGGTGATCATCGGGCGTCTCCGATCGTGCGCAGCTTCGTGGGGGTGGTGTCGTCGAGGAGGGTGGTCATGGCGGTGGAGAAGTGGGTCCAGCTCGCGCGCTGCGCGTCGAGCAGTTCCCGGCCCTGCGGGTTGATCGCGTAGTACTTGCGGTGCGGTCCCCCCTCGGACGGCACGACGTAGCTCGACAGTGCGCCCGCGGAGTAGAGGCGTCGCAACGTTCCGTACACCGAGGCGTCCCCCACTTCACCGAGTCCCGCCTCACGCAGGCGACGCACGATGTCGTAGCCGTACCCGTCGTCGTGCTGGACGACCGCCAAGACGGCGGCATCCAGCACCCCCTTCAACAGCTGCGTCGTATCCATACGCGGCCCCCTTCGCTTCTCTGCCTCGGACAGTACCACGCAGTGCGCAGTAGTGTGCGGTGCGAGGGCGTGTCGCGGTCTGGACGACCCGCCGCGCGCTCGGAACAGAGGGATACCCACCGTCTTCGCACGACGGCGCCGCGGAGGAACGCCGAGGGGGTGGCATCCATCCCGACGAATGGATGCCACCCCCTCGAGGTGTCGATCAGGGAACGACGACCGCGCGGCCGCGCACCTTCCCCGCGTGCAGCTTCTGATACGCCTCGACGGCGCCGTCGAAGCCGTAGCGCTCGACGTGGACGCCGACGGCCCCGCTGCGTGCGAGATCGAGCACCTCGATGAGCTCGCTGCGCGTTCCCCAGTACGGCGCGCGCACGGCGGCGCCCATCGGCGTCGAGAAGAACCCGGCGGGGAGGATCCCCCCGCCGATCCCGACGATGTGGATGAAGCTGTCGATCCCGGCGACCTCGCGGGCGAGGTCGATCGTCGGCTGCACGCCGACGAAGTCGAAGACCGCGGCTGCACCGAGACCGTTCGTCAGTTCGCGGATGCGCTCCGCGGCGTGCTCGTCGGAGGTCACGGTGTGGTGCGCGCCGACCTCGCGCGCGAGGGCGAGCTTGTCCTCGCCGAGGTCGACCGCGATCACCGTGGCCTGCGTGATGGCCCGCAGGATCTGGACGCCGACGTGGCCGAGACCTCCGACCCCGATCACGACGGCGGTGGCCCCGGGGTACAGCTTCTCTTTCGCCGAGACGATCGCGTGGTACGGCGTGAGACCGGCGTCTGTGAGCGACACGGTCTCGACGGGATCGAGGTCGCCGAGGGGCGCGAGGTGCCGCGGATCGTCGACGATCACGTACTCGGCCATGGCTCCCGGGCTCCCGAGACCGGGAGGGGTGATGCCCATCTCGGCCGCGTGCGGGCAGTAGTTCTCGGCGCCCTTCGCGCAGGCATGGCAACGCCCACAACCCCACGGTCCGTAGATGGCGTAGGCCTCGCCGATGTTCACGCCCTCGACGCCTTCGCCGAGCTCGTCGACGATCCCGGCGCCCTCGTGGCCGAGCGTGAGGGGGAGTCCGTAGCTGTACTGCTCTTCCGGGAGGTCCATCACGAACCAGTCGGAGTGGCACAGACCCGCAGCCGTCACCTTGAGACGCACCTGGCCCGGACCCGCGTGGGGCTCCTCGATCTCGACGACCTCGGGGCCCTTGCCGATCTCGCGATACTGCACTGCCTTCATGGCATCCCTTTCTCTCGTTCCTCCCACCGTCCGCCCGAGGGTGGCGCGTGTCGAGGGGGTCGACGGCGTTTCCTCGGCGTGAGAACGCGTCTCATCAATGCATGTGCATGAATTTCGGATGCCGTGACGACACGCCGCAGGAGCGCTTCCCGTCCTGGCATCCCGCCGTGAACCCTCGCCCCCGCGCGTGCGCACACCTACACTGGACGCACCTCCGTCACCGCCGATGGGAGTCCCGTGTCTTCTCCGTGGTCACGACCGCCGATCTCCCCCGAGACCTCGGGGCTGCTGATCGCGCGAGCCCACGAGGAGCTTCTCGCGGGCAACGAGGAGGATCGTCGCCTGGTCGACGTGCGTCCCCTCGTGCAGGAGTCGTGGCGGCGGTCGTTGGCATCCCTGGTCGGACCCGAGGGGCTCCCCTCGCTGGACCTCGCCAGCGACGAGCTCGAGGCGTACCGCCGCGCGCACCCGCTCGCCGGGGTGATGGACATGGTGAGGGCGCTGCTCCTGCCCGGAACGGTCGAGGATTCGGGTGTCGTCGTGGCGGTGGGCGACGCGGCGGGCCGGCTGCTGTGGGTGGAGGGCGACCGGCATATCCGCACGCTGACCGGCGACATGGGCTTCGTCGCGGGGGCCAATTGGGCGGAGGATGCCGTCGGCACCTCGGCCCCCGGAACGGCGCTGACCCTCGACCGGTCGGTGCAGATCCGCGGTGCCGAGCATTTCAATCGGCGCGTGCAGCCGTGGTCGTGCACGGCGGCTCCCGTGCACGACCCGGAGTCGCGGCGCCTGCTCGGCGTCATCGACGTCACGGGAGGGCCCGAGGCGGTGACCCCGCAAGCGCAGTTGCTGGTGGATGCCACGGCCCGGGCGATCGAGAGCGAGATCCTCGTCGCGCGGCTGCGGGCCCAGCAGGCGCCGCCGTCGAAGCGATCCGCGCCGTCGCGCGCGCTGCTGCGCATCCTCGGTCGCGACCGGGCGATGCTGGAAGTCGGAGGGGGGACGCACGAGCTCAGCGCCCGTCACGCGGAGATCCTGCTCCTGCTCGCCGTCCATCGCGAGGGACTCTCGGCCGAGGCGCTGAGCGAAGCGGTGTACGGCCATTCGGCGGTCGAGACGCTCCGGCCCGAGATGGTGCGCCTGCGCCGCGCGCTCGCTCCCGTCGCGCCCCGTCTGGTTCCGGCATCCCGTCCCTATCGTCTCCCCGACGGCCTGGAGACCGACGCGCAGCACGTGCTGTCGCTCCTCGACCGCGGGGCGCACCGCGTGGCGCTCGCCGCGTATGCGGGGCCGGTGCTGCCGGAGTCGGACGCCCCGGGCGTGGTGGAGGTGCGCGAGTCGGTGCGCTCGGCGCTGCGGGAGGCGCTCCTCGCGGAGGCGGGCGTCGACGTGCTCCTCTCCTACGCCGACACCGCGGAGGCGCGAGACGACGAGGAAGTGCTGCGGCTGTGCCTCGCGATGCTTCCGGCACGATCACCGAAGCGGGCGGGGCTCGTCGCGCGGCTGGAGCGGCTCGATCACGCCTGACATCGCACGCGACGCGCCGGGAGGGTGCCCGATGTCGGAGGCCCTGGTTACGCTGAACATATGGACGAAAAGGCGCTCGACATCTTCTCGGCAGCTCGCGCTCGACGCGACGTGGGGCGCATCCGCGAGGCTCTCGCCGAGGTGAAGGCGGGTGACGTCGCCCGGGTGATCGTCCGTTCGCCGCGGTACGGGCTCTACGCGATCGAGGGCACCGTCCGCATCGGCGTGGGCGGACAGCCGCTCGTGGGCGACATCATCCTGGGCACGAGCTCCGAGATCCAGCGGATCGACGTGGGCATCGAATCGCCCGAACCCGCGCTGGGCGCGGACGTCGTCGATCCGTCGACACTCCCCCACGGAACGCCCGTGCGCGTGACGTTCTCCACGCCCACGAACCAGACCTTCGCGCTGACCGGTCCGATCACGGCCGGCAACGACCGCTTCCTCCTCGTGGGCAGCTGGATCGTCGCCGACGATCGCACGATCGCCCCGCGCGTCATCAGCATCGAGCGCCTCGACGACGTCGACCTGCACGAGGTGAACGTCCCGCCGTTGCGCTCGGTGCTGGCCGACGCCGACGCCTGACGGCACGCGAGGGAGGGATGCCACGGCCTCGGGGTCGTGGCATCCGTCGTACCTGCGATGAGGTGCTGGTGCGGCGCCGGGCCGGGTCGCGCCGGGTCGCGCCGGGCCGCGCCGCTGTGCCGGGCCGGTGTGCCGGGCCGCGCCGCTGTGCCGGGCCGGTGTGCCGGGCCGCGCCGCCGCCCCGCGCCGCCGCCCCGCGCCGCCGCCCCGCCCCGCCGCGCCGCCGAGATGACCCGTTCTCGCCGAGATGACCCGCTTTCCCCTGGAATCGTGGGTCATCTCGGCAGAGATATGTGATCTCGGCGCTAGGCCGGCCTATCCGTCCCGCCGACCACGATGAGTGCAACCGGATGCAACCTCCCCCGGCGTACCGTCGGCACATCGCCGCCCGAAGCCGACGCGGCGACTCATGACCGTCGAAGGAGACACGCATGACCATCGTCGAAGAAGGCGTCTCGAGCGTCTACGCCGCACCCGGCACCCGCGGATCCGTCGCCGAATACCGCTCGCGGTATGGGCATTACATCGGCGGCGAGTGGGTCGAGCCGCACAGCGGCGAGTACTTCGAGAACATCACGCCCGTCACCGGTAAGCCGTTCTGCGAGGTCGGGCGCGGCGATGCCCACGACATCGACCGCGCGGTCGAAGCCGGGTGGAAGGCGTTCGCGACCTGGAAGAAGACCACGCCCGCCGAGCGCAGCGTCATCCTGAACAAGATCGCCGACCGGATCGAGGAGAACCTCGAGAGGATCGCCGTCGCCGAGACATGGGAGAACGGCAAGCCGGTGCGTGAGACGCTCGCGGCCGACATCCCGCTGACCGTCGACCACTTCCGCTACTTCGCCGGGGTCCTTCGCGCCCAGGAGGGCTCGCTCAGCCAGCTGGACGAGAACACCGTGGCGTACCACTTCAACGAGCCGCTCGGTGTGGTCGGCCAGATCATCCCGTGGAACTTCCCCATTCTGATGGCGGCATGGAAGCTCGCCCCGGCCCTCGCCGCGGGCAACTGCGTCGTGATCAAGCCTGCGGAGCAGACCCCGGCATCCCTTCTCTTCCTGTTCGACATCATCGGCGACCTGCTGCCGGCGGGTGTCGTGAACATCGTCAACGGGTTCGGTATCGAGGCGGGGGCGCCGCTCGCGCAGCACAAGCGGATCCGCAAGATCGCGTTCACGGGTGAGACAACGACCGGGCGCCTGATCATGCAGTACGCGTCGCAGAACCTCATCCCCGTGACGCTGGAGCTCGGCGGCAAGAGCCCGAACGTCTTCTTCGAAGACGTCGCTCTGCGCAGCGACGACGCCTACTACGACAAGGCGCTCGAAGGCTTCACGATGTTCGCGCTGAACCAGGGCGAGGTCTGCACGTGCCCGTCGCGGTCGCTCATCCAGCGGTCGATCTACGACCAGTTCCTCGGGGACGGCCTCGAGCGCGTGAAGAAGGTCCGTCAGGGCAACCCGCTCGATCCTGAGACGATGATCGGCGCGCAGGCCTCGAACGACCAGCTCGAGAAGATCCTTTCGTACATCGATATCGGCAAAGCCGGCGGCGCGAAGCTGCTCACCGGCGGGGAGCGCGTCGACCTCGGCGGCGACCTGTCGGGCGGGTACTACGTCGCGCCGACCGTCTTCGAGGGCACGAACGACATGCGCATCTTCCAGGAGGAGATCTTCGGACCGGTGCTGTCGGTGACCTCGTTCGACGACTTCGACGACGCCATCTCGATCGCGAACGACACCCTTTACGGCCTCGGTGCCGGTGTGTGGAGCCGCAGCGGCGACACCGCCTACCGTGCCGGTCGCGCGATCGAGGCGGGCCGCGTCTGGACGAACACGTACCACCAGTACCCGGCGCACGCCGCGTTCGGCGGGTACAAGCAGTCGGGCATCGGCCGCGAGAACCACCTCAAGATGCTCGACCACTACCAGCAGACGAAGAACCTGCTCGTGTCGTATGCCGAGGGGGCCATGGGCTTCTTCTGATCGGCCGCGTCGGGGCCGTGGCGGCGATCCCGACCTGTGTGACCCCCGGGTTGGTCCCGGGGGTCACACCCGTTTCCGATCCACCGATCACGGCGCGCGCGGTGAAGGCGCTCCGCGACGCCCCATTCGCCGGCATGGAACCGCCCTTGTCCCACTTCCGGCGAGTGGGGGGCGACCTCGTCCCACATATGGCGGTCTGGCGGTCGCCGTGCCAACAACCTCTGGGACACGAACCGAAAGGAGTGGGACATGACGCCCCATCTCTCCCGCGTGGACGTGACGGATGCCGCGGCCGCGCTGCTGCGCGACCTGACCGCCAAGCACGGCCCGCTGATGTTCCATCAGTCCGGGGGCTGCTGCGACGGCAGTTCGCCGATGTGCTACCCGGTCGGCATGTTCCTCATCGGGCCCAGCGACGTGCACCTCGGGAACATCGAGGCCGGGCTCGACGACCCCATCGAGATCTACATGTCGGAATCGCAGTTCGAGTACTGGAAGTTCACGCACCTGACGATCGACGTCGTCCCGGGGCGCGGCGCGGGCTTCTCTGTGGAGGGGCCGACGGGGATGCGGTTCCTCATCCGTTCGCGGATGTTGACGGAGGAGGAGGCGGTGGCGTTCGGGGTTCGTGCTGCTGAGGGATAAGGCTTGCTGGCCACCGTCGGTCGCGAACATGGGTCGTGAACGCGAACCCCACTGTCAGGAGGGCCGTGGAGAGCACCGCCGTGGGTGCAAGAGCCACGACGAGCAAACCGGTCAATGCGACGGAGACAGCTGCTACCCAGTAGGTCACAGGTCGAGCGGGATCGACGAGAAAGCCCAAACTGACGCCGATAACCATCACGAGGATGCCGACCATCAGGGGCGTGTCGGCGGAGAACAGCAGCAGGGAAGTGACCATCTTCACGGTAGGGATGGTCGCGCAACCGTGGCGCCGCTTCCTCGACTGCCTTCAAAGATCACCCCAAAAGCAAGTGGAATCCCCTGCCTCTACGTTGACAGCTCGCTCGCATGGTTGCGGATGCGAATGCTTGTCCCCTGCGCACGTCGGCCCGCGCGCGAGATTCCGGGTGAACTCGAGATCCCTTGTAACGTAAACATGCGCACCTGAGTTAGCTTTCCTTCGTCCGCATCACGACGTTGGAGGAACACATGGGTGTGAACAATCGACGGTTCAGCCGTCTCGTGCCGCCGACAGCGGCGGTAGGCGCCACGATCATCGCGGCGTCGGTCGTTCAGCCGCCTAGCTCAGCGCACGCCGCAAGCCCGCTGAGCGGCGAGACGGTGACAGCGCAAGATGTTCAGGAAGCCCTCGACAATGTTTCGGACGGGCTGTTGAAGACTGCTGTGACCGCATCCGGGCTCGTCGCCCGCGGCCAGTACCCGCAGTTGTCCACCCGCAACGGCTTCACGGCGCGATGCGTCAGTTGAGACGCGGGCTGAGTGCTGACCGAGTCTTCCTGATGGTGTGTTCGTTCGCCATCTCGATCGGGGTCACCGCCATCGCTGCGCTCGCGTTCACAGCATTCGCGTTCGCTCAGCTCGTCACCATTCAGATTCCGCTCGTCGCGACGTTCCGAGGGTTCTCCTCGGACGGCGGGGCATATTCAGTGTCCGTGCACGGATCGTGGGGCGGAGCGTTGGGAGTCGTCCTTCTTCTCGCGGTTCCTCTTTGCACAGTTGCTGTCGCGTACCGCCGTAGCGAAAGCTGATCGATCGTCAGGTGTGGCTCCGCGCGCATGCGGAGCCACACCTCGGCTGGTTACAGCCACCCCCGCTCCACCGCCACCCGCACCGCATCCGCCCGATTCCTTCCCCCGGTCTTGCCGATCGCACTCGACAGGTGGTTCTTCACCGTCCCTTCCGAGAGGTGGACCGTCCGCGCGATGTCGGCGATCGAACCCCCGTCGCGGGCCGCGGCGAGGACGTCGGTCTCGCGCTCGGTGAGCGGGGAGTCTCCCTGCGCGAGCGACTCGGCCGCCAGGGCCGGGTCGACCACCCGCAGGCCGAGCGAGACACGTCGTACCGCGTCGGCCAGCTCCGCCGCGGGAGTGTCTTTGACCACGAACCCGGAAGCGCCGGCCTGCATGGCACGCGCTAGGTAGCCGGGGCGCCCGAAGGTCGTGACGATGAGGGCACGGCATCCGGGGGCCTCCGAACGCAGGAGGGATGCTGCGGCGATCCCGTCGATGCCGGGCATCTCGATGTCGAGCAGGGCGACGTCGGCGTCGGAGGAGCGCGCCGCCTCGACCACCTCGTCGCCGCGCCCGACCTGGGCCACGACCTCGATGTCGTGCTCGAGGCCGAGCAAGGCGGCCAGAGCACCGCGTACGAGAGCCTGATCGTCGGCAATCAGTAAGCGAATCACCATGTCACCTTCACGTTGAATCCCCCGAGGTCGCTGCGACCGATGAGCAGGCGGGCGCCGGCCGTCTCGACGCGCTCTCGGAGTCCGGTGAGTCCCGAACCCGTGGATGCCGAGGCCGCGGGGCCGCGTCCATCGTCGGCGATCTCGACCGATCGTGCACCGAGACGCACCCGGCAGGACTGCGCCCCCGCGTGACGGATCACGTTGGTCACGGCTTCGCGGACGACCCAGCCGGCGAGCTCACGCCGGTCGGCGGGCACCTGCTCGGTCGTTCCGGGGAGGTCGGCGGAGACCCCGGCGCTCTCCAGCGCCGCGCGCGCGGCCGCCAGCTCTCCACTGATGCTCACCCCGCGATACCCGTGGACCGTCGTCCGGACGTCGGAGAGGGCCCCGCGGGCCAACTGCTCGATCTGCGTGATCTCGTCGCGGGCGGCCGGGGAGCCGGCATCCATGAGTCTTCCCGCCAGCTCCGCCTTGACGGTGATCACGGTGAGGGAGTGGCCGAGGATGTCGTGGACGTCGCGGGCGACGCGTCCGCGCTCCCTCTCGGCGGCGAGCTCGGCGATCTGGGCTTGGGCCTCGCGGAGGCGTTCGAGGGTCGAGATGTTGCGCATGAAGCTGAACATCATGATCGAGATGGAGAGGATGATCGCCGAGTTGAGCACGCTTGTGAAGGTGTCGGTCCCGCTCCACTCGCCCACGGCGAAGGAGAGGCCGCTCAGCAGGCCGACGGTCGTCCACATGGTGCGGGACCCCATCCGCGAGACGGCGACGGAAACACCCACGAACGTCCACAGCCAGCGCACGTCGGCACCGAGCCACGGCCAGAGCGAGAGGCTCAACACGAAGAGCGCCACGGGGGGAATCAACCGGCGTCCGAAAGACGGCGTGCGCCGTGCAAGGGGCGCGGTCGCCATGAACAGCGCCGCGAACACGAGGACGATCGCTGTTCCGAAGACCCGCGGGGTCAGCGCCGGTTCCTCCCAGAGGGTGAGCAGCGTCGGGAACGTCCAGATCAGCGAGATCGACGATCCGATGATCCATCCGCGTTGAAACGGGCGACGGCCCGGAACGATCGCTCGTTCCGGGCCGGTCTCACTGCTCATGGGGTTCACGATAGGCGCGTCAGCCGCGACGGGTGTCACGACGGAAGAAGTACACGGTCCCGGCGACGAACACCGCGAGCCAGACGACCGCGTTGATCAGGGCGCCGAGGTCGAAGGCATCCCCCGTCAGAGGCGACCGGGCGAGCTCGCCGATGCCGTAGACCGGGGTCAGCTTTCCGATCGTCTGCAGGAAGTCGGGCATCGACGACAGCGGGAAGAACAGGCCGCCGAGGAAGGACAGCAGCACCACGGCGAGGCTCGTGATCTGCGCCGCGTTCTCGCCCGGCACCATGTATCCGACCATGAGGCCGAGCGTCGTGAACACCGCGCTGGCGAGGAGCCAGGCTGCGAGACCGGTCACGATCCACTGCACGGGGGCGAGGGTCACCCCGGCGAAGGCGGCGACAGCGTAGGTGGCGATGACCGCGATGAGGCCGAACATCATGCCCGCCAGCATCTTGACGACGACGTTCGCGACGGGGTTCAGCGGCGTGAGGCGCAGCTGGCGGCTCCAGCCCTGCGCACGCTCGACGGCGACCGACGCCCCGGTCTGGGTCGCCGACATCATGGTTCCGTACATGGCCATCGAGACCATGATGTACGCGGCCACCGACACGCCACCGGATGCCAGCGGCGTATCGGTCAGCGGAACGTCGAGCGTCTGGAACCCCACGATGAAGAACATCAGCACGGGGAACGCGACCGTGAACAGGAGGCTGCGCGGGTTGCGGAGCTTGCGCATCAACTCGATGCGCAGGTAGGTGAGCGTGAAGCCGCCGAAGGCGGGGACCGGACGGTCGAGGGCGATGGCGGTCATCGGACTGCTCCATTCAGGGCGGGTGCGGCGTTGTCGGCGGTGAGGGTGAGGAAGACGCTCTCGAGGTTCTGCGCCGTGATCTCGACGTCCCGCGCGTCCGTGGCGGTCAGCAGGTGGCGGGCGAGGGCGTCGGAGTCGCTCGTGCGGATCGCGATGCGCTCGCCCGCGGTCTCGACCGAATCGACGCCGGGGAGGGCTGCGAGGGCGGCCAGGTCGGCATCCGGAAGCGTCGCGTGCACCATCCGACCCGAGACGAGGTTCTTGATCTCGGATGTGGGGCCGTCGGCGACGATCTCTCCGCCGCGCATGAGCACGATGCGGTCGGCGTACTCGTCGGCCTCGTCGAGGTAGTGCGTGGCGAACATCACGGTGCGGCCACGGGCGGCGTCCGCTCGGATCGCGTTCCAGAACGAGCGGCGCGCTTCGACGTCCATGCCCGTGGTCGGCTCGTCCAGGATCAGCAGGGCGGGGTCGCTGACGAGCGCCATCGCGAAGCGCAGCCGCTGCTGCTCACCGCCCGAGCAGAGTCCGACGCGGCGGCTCGCCAGATTCCGGATGCCGGCACGCTCGAGCGCTTCGTCCACCGGACGCTTCTCGGCGAACAGGCTCGCCGTGAGCTCGACCGTCTCACGGACCGTGAGGTCTTTCAGGAGCCCGCCCGTCTGGAGGACCGCGGAGACGAGCCCGCGCGCGATCGCGCCGCGCGGGCTGTGACCGAAGACGCTGATGGAGCCGGAGTCCGGGACGCTCAGACCGAGGATCATGTCGATCGTCGTGGTCTTGCCCGCGCCGTTCGGCCCGAGGAACGCCACGATCTCGCCCGGCCGAATGGAGAGGTCGATGCCGCGGACGGCATGAACAGAACCGAAGCTCTTGACGACGCCCCGCGCGTCGATCGCGGCGGGGGTGGGAGGGGAGGAGGTCATGTCTTCATGCTGGCCGGAAGGCCGCCGGTTGACCTCAGACTCCCGTCACGATGTGGGGGTGACGTTCGTCATGGGTGTGGGGGCTCGCGTTCCAGACGCCAGATCAGGACCGGACACGCCGCGACGAGGAGCGCGAAGATCGCGACGGAACCGCCCGCCCTCCCCACCAGCTCGCTGAAAGCGGTCTGCACATGACCCTCGAGGCGACGAGAGTGCGCTCGAACCTTCCTCGTGGAGCCCCTCTGCCACCGCCCCGCCGCTGTCCAACGGCCGGCGACACGCCGGCGTGAAGCCGCGACGCGCGTGGTGCGCGGTCGGATCTCCAGGGACGACAGCGCGGCGAAGAGAACTGCCACGAACAGGAGCAGCGGGAGAAGGACCGGGACGAACATGCTCAGGATGAGAACTCCCGGACCGCGCCCCCACGCACGAACACTGCCCGTCGGTTGTACACACGCGAGTGCCAGGTTGGCCACCCCGTTGCCGACGATGAGCGCCGTGACGATCAGGGCCGCGACGGTCATCCCCTCGCTGTGGCGTATCTCGCTGGTCGGTGAGTAGATGACCGGAACCATTCCGAGGTTCAGGCCCAACGCGAAGGGAACGTAGAGGAGGGCGAGGAACAGCCAGGGGTCGACCCCGGCGTCGAGCAGTCGGCGACGGACCGCTGTCGCAAGGGCGAAGAGAATGCAGAACGCCAAGAAGAGGAGAGGGAAGAGGAACAGCGCGAGCAATGGCCCCGTCGCAACCCACCTGCCCGCGGCCGCGACGAACGCGGCTCCCGCAGGGACCCCTATGAGGGCGAACGGCCAGAACCGTGCTCGGCTGTCGGGCACGCGAAAGGAGAAGAGGCGGACGTACCCCGCGAAGGCGTCGGCGAAGAGGCTCCCGCGCCGGGCGGTGACCGGCCGGAGGGGTTCCGCCGAGATCCGGGAGACGCGGAAAGCGCGTCGAGCTGCGTCGAACCTCCCCCAGAGCGCTGCACGGGCGCGGGGGTCATCCGGCGGGCCAAGCGCGGTGAGCTCGGCGAGCATGGCCGCGTACAGGGCATCCGTGGCATCCGCGTCCTCGGATGTCGCCAGCCGTTCCGCGCGCTGCACGATGCGCACGTACGGCGTGAGGTCGGTCATGAGCTCGTGATCTCGAATCCGCCCGCCCCGTCGAAGGTGAGACCCGTGCCGATACGGCGGAAGTCGGCGCTGTCGCCGACCTGGCCGGTGTGGATGAATGCGCCGACGAAGCGGTAGTAGATCTGCCCGAACTCGTCGCGATAGTGCGCGAACACCAGGCGTGTATCGCCCGAGCCGGTGCCCGGTGGAAGAGGGGCGGGCATACTGGCGAGCGTCATCTCCGCTTGCGGGCGCTGGACGATGAGGTTGCCGTCATCGAGCAGCGCGTTGAACCAGTCGACGTTCGGATACAGCTTCGGAAACCACACCTGGACGCCCTTCGACAGACGCATCATCCCCGAGTAGTGCCCGCGGAGATTCTTCCCGAACAGACGCCCGACATCGGTGTGACGCCGGAAGCGGGCGTCGTCCCGGATGCCGATCCCCCCGCGCGCGATCCATTGATTGACGTCGTACGTGCGGCCGAACCGGAACGGCACGAACGTGCCCGCGTCGACCTGTTGCCGTTTGAGCTCGCGAAGTTCCTCGATCAGCTCGTCGATGCGTCGTCGGGCGTCGTCGAGGGTGTTGATGTGCTTCATCTCCCACCGCCAGAAGCGGACGTTCGCGTCGTCGATGACGCGGCGTTCACGCAGGCGATCCGCGGGGATCTGACCGATGTGCCCGAGCTCGTCGATCTCGATCGCGTAGCGGAACTGCGGGAAGTAGAGGTCGAGCAGCGCGATTCGCCCCTTCGCGGGGTCCGGCACGAGCTGTTGCGTCGCCCACTCGATCTCGGGGTCGTCGAGACCGTGGATGATGCGGCTGATCGCCCACACCTCGAACTTCTTGTGCACGATCTTCTGCAGGCGCAGAGCCTGCCATTCGAGCTCGGCGTCGATCGCGGGAACCGCGAGGGGCTTCTCGGCATCCGCGGGACCGACGCGGTCGATGGGGGCCATCAGTCGACCGACCGGATGTCGTAGCCGAGGACCTTGCGGAAATGGTCGATCATCGCCAGATGCGCCGCGCCACCGCTGGTCGAGCCGAAACCGAGTCTCCAACCGGTGCGGAGGGTTTCGCCGTCGAGGCGGATGACTCCGTCGTCGCCGTGCGAGGCGAGCCAGCGTTCACCCTTCTTCCGCTCGCCCTCTTTCTGCCCGGGGTGGACGACCTGCTGCAGAAGCAGGCGCGGATTGAACGGGCCACCCGCCGCGTGCGGCTCGACGACCGGACGGACCACGCTCCCGAAGGCCTCGTCGAACGCGGCGCGGGTGGTGATCTCGGGGTGCTCGCGCAGCCACTGCGCGCCGGCCAGGGCGAGCACATCCCATTTGCCGAGCTTCTCGGGATCGTCGCCCCAGGTGAACTTGGTGCGATCGACGACATTGGTGTGGAAGGTGGCGTCAGCGGCCTTCTGGCGTGAGCGGGCGCCCTCGTCCGACTGCACGACCGCGTACACGCGTTTGATGGATCCCAGGACCGCATCGCGGACCTCGGGCTTCAGATCGTTGAACGCCGTCATCGCGTTCTGCCGGTCGAGTGCGACGCCGTGGACGTAGGTCAGGAAGTCGCGGTCGGATGTCGAGAGCGTCGGCTTCGCGAGGAGTTCGACGATCTCCCTCGTCGTGAGGGAGGCCTGGATGTCGAGCGCGATCTGGGTGTCTTCGAATCGCCGACGGCGGTGGTCGCCGACGAACTGGAACACGGTGAGGATTCCCAGCGCGAGGGTCGTGACGACGCCGAACGCGAAGTCGAGTAGTTCAATGTCCACCGTTTCATCCAATGGGATGCCGGCGTCTCGACGTGGTCGTCAGCTGTTCGGGTTCGTTCGGATTCGGGGCCCCGAGGCTCTCGAACGGCTACGGCGTGGGCGAAGCCGCGCGGTATCCGTCGTCGTAGTAGTCGAAGGGGTTGCCCGGCACGCAGATGCCGCCGACGCTGATGGCGTAGGTGGGTGCGGTGCTGAAGGAGATCGCGTTGACGGGGCCGCCCCCTCCGAAGACCCGCGGCACGGGGTCGGAGACGATTCGCGACGGGATGCCGATCGAGGCCCAGTAGTCAGCGACGTTCTGGGCGTCTGCGGCAGGATCTGTGCGCTCGGCTGTGGAGTACGCCCCGAGAGAGAATGTGACGCCGTCTTCGCCGTTTATGGAGCAGGGTCCCGGAAGGGGACTTCCTTTTGCGTCGAGAACCCAGTCGGACTCGCCAGACGCTTCGATCGTCCCCTGCAGGACCGACACGGTCTGTTCCCGGGCTTGTTCCGGAGTCATGAATGTCTCCTGCCTCGTTTCCTTGAATGTGCATCCGACGAGAGAAGTTGCGGCCAGAGTGATAACGCACAGGGCAAGTCTTTTGGAACGAATCACAGTCCGTACCCCGGTGTCTCGATGACACTTCTCAGTTCGGACTGGAGTGCTGTGTCGCCTTTCGGGACGGCTGAGGTCATGAGATCGCCATGTCCCGTCGTGACAAGCGCGGTGTTGAGGAGCGACTCTGTACCGACATCGAGGTATCCCCATCCTGTGCCCGGTTTGACGAGAGCACTGTGATCGGTGACGGGGTGCATTCCGTTGTCACCGTCGGCACCGAAAACCTGAGCGCCGAACGAGTCCGACGTCGGATCGACAGGGTGGTTTAGGCTCGTCCGCCCGGTCCACGCCCATTGATCTCCCCGCCCATCCTCGAGTACCGGGATCACGTTCCGCGCTTGTCCGGCGTAAACGGCATCGGCATTTATGTCTGACGCGGAGTCGATCCACGAGGGCAGGCCAGCGGAGCCAAGACTGACGAACGATTCCACCCGGGGAGCGCCCGGGAGGGTGAGCGCCAGCGAGCTCGTCGTTGTGCCATATGAGTGCCCGAGCACATTCAGGGAAGCTTCATGCTCGCCGGTAGCAGCAAATCCGGCCAACGCACCGCGAAGTTGCGTAGCTCCGGTCTGTGCGTACTCATTCCCCATCACTTCGAAGGCACCCTGACTGCCAGGTACCGGGGGTGTCTCGTATCCGATCCACGCCACGACCGCGAGGTTGGTTCGTGGATCGGAGCGAAGCTGTTCTTCGAGCAGGCTCTGCGCAGCGTACGCCCACCCAACCATGTCGCGTGTCGTCGTACCCATCCCGGGAACGGTATACGTGACGTTGTCAGCCGTGTCGAGGTCGCCGATCGCAACGGCGGCGAGAGGCGGATGATCGTCGGTCAGACTCACCAGGTAGCGGGCATCTCGGTCGTTGGCGGACTTCAGCGCCGCCTCGATGTTCGACAGATTGTCCAGGCGCCCCCTCAGATACGTCAATCGCGCTTCCTTTCCGCCTCCCACGCCGTACTCCGGCCCCCAGGCTGGATCCGTGCGGTTCACCTCCGCCGCGATGGCGGCGCGCACCGCGTCGATCTCGTGAGTCAGCGTCGTGCGGTTGGCGAGGTCTCGTGACCGGTACGTGACCCCTTCGAGGTTGCCGATGATGAGCGAGGCCCCCGTGATCAGGGCGGTTGCGTGAGAGGCATCCACCTTCCGCCACCAGGCGGCGATGTCTTTCGGAGCTGGTGGGTGATCACGCAGCATCACCAGCCATTCGGGGTGCTCGGCCAACACCCGCGCCATCTCATCCGCCTCCACGGCGGCGAGCCGGTGGAGGATGCCCATCGAGATGCGCGAACGGAAGTTCTCGCTCTGCTGGGCCCAGGTCAGAGCGAGATATCGAGGCGCCGACCGGGCCCACATCACCGGCGAGGCTCGCTCCACATCGCCGATCCGGCCCACATCCTGCCCGCACTCATCGAGGGCGGCGCGCAGCGAGCGGCGCAGGCTCTCACAGCGCTCCTTGAGCTCTTCGTTCCGGGAGTAGCCGTACGGTCCCCACCCGGCCAGCGGGTCGTCCGGATCGTCGGCAGCGTCGTTCGACGCCCGGTAGGCGAGCACCGTCGACCGGTGTGCGGCGATGTCGTCGATCAACCGAGCGCGAGTCCAACCGAGGGTGTTCAATCTCTCGCCCAGGGTCCGAAGGGCTATGGATGCCGCAGCCGACGCGTCGTGGAGATCGTTCGCCGCCACGGAGGTGGGCTGCAGGGCGGTGACCACCGAGTCTGTGTCGGGTGCGTCGAAGACGTCGGGCAGCGTGCTCCACCTCGCGATGGCTTCATCGACACGCTGACGCACCGTCAGGGCGGCGGACGTCATCGTGTCGGCAGCCGCGACGAGCAGGATGGCATCGGCGGGAAGCTCGGGCACGTCGGCGACATCGATGAGCTCGCTCACCGGGGCACCGCTCCGAAACCACGCCCCGTCAGGGGGAGGACCGCCTGCGCATCGATGGTCGTCTGCGCGGCCATCTGGTCATCGCCCGTGACGAAGGCGATCGTGGCATCCTGCAGCTTCCGGGCGACCTCGCCGGCGTACGCAGCGATACCCGGGCCGCTCTGCCGGCGCGGCGAGAACACCGACTCGAGGCCCCGGATCACATCGGATGCGTCCGAGCGGAGCGCGGCCACCGCGTCGTCGACGGCGGCGAGGGTGCGATCCACGGCGGCGGTGACATCGTCGAAGCACACGGCCACATCGGACATGACAGCCGCCACGCCGACGGCATCCACGGAGTAACGCATCCGGTAAACCTAGGCAGGCCGCGGGGCTGACGAACGGCTCATGTGGACAACCCCCGTGAGCTTTCATCTGAGGGTTCACCCACGCGTGTGCGGGCGAGCATGTCGCCGCGCGCGCAGGTGACCCGCAGGCGACCCGGTGTCGCAACGTGACGCACGGCCGTCGCGATGTCGGGGGCCCGGGTTAGCCTGGCGACATGTCGGGCAGCGTGTACGTGATCCATGACAACCCCGCGTGGTTGCCGCCGTTCCAGGCGGCCTTCGACGCCGAGGGGGTGCCGCTCGAAGAGTGGCTTCTGACCGAGGGGGAGATCGATCTCTCGTCCGAGCCGCCCGAGGGCGTGTTCTGGTCGCGGCTGAGTGCCTCCGCCCACACTCGTGACCGTGCGCACAGCAAGGACTACGGTCGGGCGGTGCTGCGCTGGCTCGCGGCCTGGGGACGCACCGTCATCAACGGTGCGGACGTCCTCGAGCTCGAGGTGAGCAAGGTCGCTCAGCACGTGGCCCTGCAGCACGCGGGCATCGAGGTCGCGCGCACCGTCGCCGTGTTCGGCACCGACGGGATCGTGGAGCGGGCCGCGGAGTTCGGGGCGCCCTTCATCAGCAAGCACAACCAGGGCGGCAAGGGACTCGGCGTGAGGCGGTGGGACTCCGTCGACGAGTTCGCGGCGTGGGTCGAGGGCCCCGACTTCGAGCCGTCGCCCGACGGGATCACCCTCCTGCAGGAGCTGCTCGTCGCGAAGGCGCCGTTCATCACGCGCGCCGAGTTCGTCGCGGGCTCGCTCGTCTACGCGGTGCGGGTCGACACGAGCGCGGGGAGCTTCGAGCTGTGCCCGGCTGAGGCCTGCGCCGTACCCGGAGCCGACGGCGTCGAGCCCGAGCCGATGTTCCGTCGCCGCGACGACGTCGACCCCGAGCTGATCGATCGGTACTTGGCGTTCCTGGCCGCCGAGGGGATCGGCATCGCCGGCATCGAGTTCATCGAGACGCGCGACGGCCGCACGGTCACCTACGACGTGAACACCAACACGAACTACAACCCCGACGTCGAGGCGACCGCCCCGCGCTCGGGTCCGCGCGAGATCGCGCGCTGGCTCGGCTCGCTCCTGCCGCAGGAGGCGGTCGGTTCTCGTGGCTGAGGCGTCGCAGCCCCACGCCGAATGGGACGGTTTCGGGTTCCAGACGCGCCAGGTGCACGCCGGCGAGGTCGAAGACCTCACGCACGGGTCCCGCATCACCCCGGTGCACCTGTCCGCGGCCTATCGATTCGCGTCCTTCCAGGAGGCGACCGACCGGTTCGCGGGTGCTGATCTCGGGCACCTGTACTCCCGCAACCTCAACCCCACGAACCAGGTGGCTGAACGTCGGCTGGCTTCCCTCGAGGGCGGGAGCGGAGCGATCGTCGTCGGGTCGGGACAGGCGGCGATCACCACCGCCCTGCTGGCCCTCGCGGGAACCGGCGAGCGGATCGTCTCCACCGCCAGCATCTACAGCGGCACGCGCGTGCTCTTCGACCGCACGTTCGCGCGCATGGGCGTCACCGTCGAGTACGTCTGGGACCCGGACGACGAGGCGGAGTGGGACGCCCTCATCCGTCCCGAGACGAAGGCGATCTTCACCGAGACGCTGCCCAACCCCAAGAACGACATCGTCGACATCGCCGCCGTCGCCCGCGTCGCGAAGCGCCACGGCATCCCCCTCGTCGTCGACAACACCATCGCGACGCCGTTCCTGATCCGCCCGATCGAGCAGGGTGCCGACATCGTCGTCCACTCCGCGACCAAGTTCCTCTCGGGCCACGGGGCCAACCTCGCCGGGGCGGTTGTCGACGGCGGGACGTTCGACTGGGTGGCATCCGACCGCTCGTATCCCGCGATCACCGAGACGCCCATCACCTCGTACGCCTCGTACGTCGACGCGTTCGGTCCGCGCGCGTTCGAGTTCTCGCTGCGGTTCGGGATCGCGAACGACACCGGGCCGGCGCTCTCTCCGCTCAACGGCTTCCTCCTGCAGCAGGGCATGGAGACGCTGTCGGTCCGCATGCGCCAGCACCTCGCCAGCGCGCGCACCATCGCCGAATGGCTGGAGAACCACGACGCCGTGGAAAGCGTCGACTACGCGGGGCTTCCATCGCACCCGCAGCACGCTCTCGCCCTGCGCGACTACGACGGGCTCTCGGGTTCGGTCTTCGCGTTCACCGTGCGCGGTGGCCGTGACAACGCTGAGCGCTTCTTCGATGCCCTCCGCCTCTTCAGCCGAATGACGAACATCGGCGACACTCGCTCGATGGCCCTGCACCCCGCCACGACGACCCATCTCGGCTTCGCACAGGAGACGCGCGACCGTCTCGGTATCGGCGACGGACTCGTGCGTCTGTCGATCGGACTCGAGGATGCCGAAGACCTCATCGCCGACCTGGACCAGGCGCTCCGCAAGGCCATCTGACCTTCGCGCGGGTCTCGGCATCCGAACCCCGCGTGCCCGTGTGCTCGTGCGCGGCGTCGAGTGTCCAGAACACCCGGACGATTTCTGAAACCGTCCGCGTGTTCTGGACCCTCAACGCGCCGAGGGACGTGGCGCGGCCCGCGGGACAGGGCGTCGCGCCACGGCGCCACGCACCGCCTCGCGGACTCGCGCGTCGCTCCACGGCGCCACGCACCGCCTCGCGACTCAGGCGTCGCGCAGCGCCTCCAGGCGCCGGACGCGCGGGATCACCTCGGCGGCGAACCGCTTCAGCTCGGGCAGATGCGGCGAGAACTGCAGCAGCAGCGTC
>JARBUN010000009.1 GCA_029239635.1 Microbacterium sp.
GAGCACGCGGATGGACGGTCTCCGCGCTTCGGGAGAGATCGCGGCCGTCACCGCGGCGCACGCGCACACGAGGGCGAGCGCGCCGACGCGGATCGTCGAGGCCCCCTCCGCGGGCAGGAAGAGGGAGGTCACGGCGACGACCGCGACCGAGCCGAACGACACCACGACGCACGCCCTTGCCCCGCCCGAGGGGCGGATCGCGTGGAAAGCGAGCGGGATCATGGCCGGACCCAGGACGAGCAGCGCGTTCGCCACCGCGAGTGTCGCCGATCCGCCCACATTGACCCACAGCAGGTACATCGCCGCCGCCCCCACCTCGACGACGCCCGCCGCGATCCCATACCGGACCGACGTGCCGGTGGGACCATGTCGTCCGGTGAGCCACAGCCCCGCGCCCAGGAGCGCGCTCGTGACGACGAAGGCGGTCACGGAGAGGATGATCACCGAGAGGACCACGGGGCGGACTCCAATGCTCGGCCCTGAGGGCTTGAAGTCAACGACGCCGGGGTTTTCACGGCAACCGCTCCGTCGGGGGTGCGCCTACCCGCTACTGTTGCTGCCCGGCTTGCGCCGGAGGCCACGGCGGCGCGAGGACGGGGAAGCGTCCGCGCCGGCCGACTCGCGCCGGTCGTTGCGGCGGCGCGGCGAACGCAGAAACGCCCGTTCCCCGCAGAATCCGTGAGGAGAACTGCGAGGAACGGGCGTTTCTGCGAGGTCTGGCCGGGGCCGGGGCCTCCGGTTCGGGGCGCGATCCTCGCTCTGGGGTGGAAGAATCGCGCCCCGGACCAGGCGACGCGGGCGTCAGACGTCAGGCCAGCTGCGCGCGGCGCTCGGCGAGCTGGTCGAAGGACGCGAACGACTCGGCGATGGGGTTGCCGGTGAAGTGGCCGACCCAGCCGTCGTCGTCGTGGAAGAAGCGGACGCTCACGTAGTGGGGTGCGGTGCCCATGTCGAACCAGTGCGTGGTGTTCGCCGGCACCGAGATCAGGTCGCCCGCCTCGCAGTACACGGCGTGCACCTTCTCGTTGGCGTGCAGGTAGAACACGCCAGCGCCCTTGGCGAAGTAGCGATCCTCGTCGTCGTCGTGCTTGTGCTCGGAGAGGAACTTCTGCCGCGAGGGCGTCTTCACCTCGTCGTAGTTCTCCTGGGCGGGGTCGAGGGCGACCACGTCGACCAGCGTGTACCCCTCGCGCTGCTTGACCTCGCCGATCTCGTCGGCGTACAGCGCCAGCACCTCGTCCTGCGACGCCCCGGCGGGCACGTCGCGGACCTCCCAGCGCGAGAAGCGCGCGCCGAGCTCGGCCAGCGCCGCGCGGATCTCCGCCTCGTCGGTGGTCTCGAGCACGGGCGTGCTCGGGTCGGTCTCTTTCCAGACGGTCAGGAGCGTCACGGCTCCTCCTCTCGGCGCGATATGGGCGGAATGATCCGATTCTCTCGCCGATTCGCGTCGAGTGCCCACTTCCGAGGCGCGATCACCGGTGGCGGTGTAACAAAGTGCAACCTCGAATAACCGGCGCTCGGTGGGTGCTGCTTGACTGCTCGACGGCCGACCGACACCGCACCCGGGCGGACCCTCGCACCCGACTCCTCGACGAAGGGGACCCCGTGTCCGTTCGATCCCACCGCTGGGCGACGCTCCTCGCGACCGCCGGCATCGCCGCCCTCGCCCTCTCCGGCTGCGCGCAGCAGAACACCGCGGCCCCGGCGGCCTCAGCGGCTCCCGTGCAGAAGGTCGAGAACCTTCCCGCTCCGTTCGACGGCGCACCCGTGAAAGTCGCCCTCGTCCAGCAGTCCGGCGCCGGCGACTTCTTCACCGCGTGGACGGCGGGAGCGAAGGCCCAGGCGGCCGCGATCAACATCGACCTCACCGTCTACGACGCCCGCAACGACAACGCCAAGCAGGCATCCGACCTCGAGCAGGCGATCGCCTCGAAGCCCGCAGCGATCATCGTCGACCACGGCCAGACCGACACGATCGAGTCGCACGTGCACGACGCGGTGGCCGCAGGCATCCCGGTCATCGTGTACGACCTCGCCCTCAACGACCCGACCGGCGTCATCGTGACCTCGCAGTCCGACGCGTCGATGGCGCAGGGCGTGCTCGACCAGCTCGTCGCCGACGTGGGCGACGGGGCCAAGGTGGGCCTGGCCAGCACCGACGGCTTCGCCCCGCTGGAGCGCCGCAAGAAGGTGTGGGACGAGGTCGTCGCCGAGCACGACCTCGACCAGGTGTTCTTCACCGGCAAGGTCACCGAGTCGACCGCGACCGACAACATCCCCCTCATCGACGCCGCTCTGAAGGCGAACCCCGGGATCCAGGCGATCTTCGCCCCCTACGACGAGATCACGAAGGGCGTCGTGCAGGCCGTGCAGCAGAACAACCTGCAGGACAAGGTCAAGGTCTACGGCATCGACATCTCCAACGCCGACATCGAGGTCATGACCGCCGACGGCAGCCCCTGGGTGGCCACGAGCGCGACCGATCCCTCCGCGGTCGGCGCGGGCGTCGTGCGTGCCCTCGCGCTCTCGCTCGCCGGTCAGCTCGACGAGACGAGCGTCCAGTTCCCCGCGATCACGATCACGCGCGACTTCCTGATCGAGAAGGGCATCACCAACGTCGCCCAGCTGCGCGAGGCGGAGCCGTCGCTCCTGCTGAGCGACACCGTGGTGGCCGACTGGCTGCCCGCGATCTCGGGATGACCTCACCCCTTCCCGCCGACGCCGCTCCGGCCGACGACACCCCCGTCGTCCGCCTGAGCGGCGTCGGTGTACGCTTCGGCAGCAATCAGGTGCTGCGGGACGTCTCGCTCGCCCTGCGTCCCGGCACCATCACCGCCCTGCTCGGGACGAACGGCGCGGGCAAGTCCACCCTGATCGGGGCGATCTCGGGAGCCAACGCGGCCTACAGCGGCGAGATCGCGGTCGGCGGTTCGACCCAGCGCCTGGGATCCCCCGCGCGCGCCCGCCGCGCGGGCATCGAGACCGTGCACCAGCGCATCGCGGACGGGATCGTCGCGGGACTCAGCGTGGCCGACAACCTCGGGCTCACCGACCTCTCGCGCGGAGGGCACCGCCTCGTCCGCCGCGCCGCCGCCGAGCGTGTGGCGCGCGCCGCCCTGGAGCGGCTCGGGCTGTCGTGGTCCGACGAGGTCCTCCGAGCGGATGCCGCGCGCCTGGGCACCTCCGACGCCCAGCTCGTCGTGCTCGCCCGCGCCCTGCGCTCGACGCCGCGTCTGCTGATCCTCGACGAGCCCACTTCGGCCCTCACCGCCGCCGAGGCCGATCGGCTGTTCGCCGTCCTGC
The DNA here is from genome assembly GCA_029239635.1 of Microbacterium sp. Taxonomy (GTDB): domain Bacteria; phylum Actinomycetota; class Actinomycetes; order Actinomycetales; family Microbacteriaceae; genus Microbacterium. The sequence goes on from JARBUN010000009.1 coordinate 3,304, forward strand.
GGGTCCTGCGCGACGAGGGGCTGGCGATCCTGTTCGTCAGCCATCGCTTCGGCGAGATCGAGCGACTCGCCGACCGTATCGTGGTGCTCCGCGACGGCCGGATCGAGCTCGAGGCGGAACGTCCGTTCGACTGGCACGCGGCGCTTTCGGCGATGCTCGGCGTCCCCACCGAGCTCCAGCAGCACGTGGAGGAGCCACTCCCGGCGGCCGCCGAGGTCCTCGCGGTCGAGGGGGCGCGTCTCGTCCCGGGTAGCGCGCCGCTCGACCTCCGGGTGCACGGGGGCCAGGTCACCGGCATCCTGGGTCTGCTCGGAGCGGGCAAGACCGAGCTCGCGGAGCTCCTGTCGGGGGTGCGCACGGACGCCGAGGCGCGCCTGCGACTCGACGGCACCGCGTACCGCCCGGCCGACCCCGGCGCCGCGCAGGCCGCGGGCGTCGTGCTCGTGCCCGAGGACCGCCAGCGCCAGGGCATCCAGCCCGGGTGGTCGATCGCCCACACCGTCGGGCTGCCCGTGCTGCGGACGCTGTCGCGCTTCGGTGTCATGGTCCCGGGCCGCGAACGCGCGGCCGCCGACGCCGTGGTCGCGGACTACGACGTCGTCACCCCCTCGATCGAGACGCGCGTCGACGATCTCTCGGGCGGCAACCAGCAGAAGGTCGTCGTCGGGCGCTGGCTGCGGACCGAACCGCGCGTCGCCGTGCTCGACGAGCCGTTCCGCGGCGTCGACATCGGCGCGCGTCGACGCATCGGCGCGGCCGTGCGCGAGCGGGCCACCACCGGCGCCGCCGTGCTCGTGCTCTCCAGCGACGTCGACGAGATCCTCGAGGTCGCCGATCGCATCGTGGTGCTCGTGTCGGGCCGCGTCGTCCTCGATACCCCCGCCGGACAGCTCGACCGCGCGCGCATCGTCGCGGCGCTGCTCGATGACCCCGGCCACCGGAAGGAAACCGCATGACCACCGCTCTCGCCCCCTCGCGGATCGCCGGTCTCGGCGTGACGCTCGCGATGACCGTCGGCGGCCTCGACCTCTCGGTCGGCGCGAACGCGGGGTTCGCCGTGTCGATCGCCGCGTGGACGATGGTCATCGGCAATCAGGTCGGCGGCATCGCCGTCGGCGTCGTGCTGCTCTCGGGAGCGCTCATCGGGGCGATCAATGCCGCGCTCATCGTCTTCGCACGCATTCCCGACCTGCTGGCGACGCTCGCCACGATGTTCACCGTCGTGGGGCTGAAGCTCATCATCGTCGACGGCAAGTCCATCTCGTCGCAGATGACCCTCGACGACGGCACGACCGCCCCCGGACGCTTCACGCCCGACTTCGTGTGGTTCGACCGTGGCGCGATCGGGCCCGTGTCCGTCCCCGTCGTGCTCTTCCTCGGGCTCACGGTCGTCCTGTGGTTCGTGCTCGACCGCACCCGCTGGGGCCGTGCGCTGTTCGCGGTGGGCTCGAACCCCGAGGCCGCACGGCTGGCCGGCATCCGCGTCACGGTCTACCGGGCCACGGCGTACATCGGGTGCGGCATCCTGGCCTCCATCGCGGGACTCGTCCTGGCCGCGCGCATCGGACAGGGAGACGTCACGGCCGGGAACAGCCTGTTGCTGGATGCCGTCGCCGTCGCGCTCGTGGGAGTCTCGGTGCTCGGCATCGGACGGCCGAACGCGTGGGGCACGGCGCTCGGTGCGGTGCTCATCGCCGTCATGGTCACGGGCTTCTCGATGATGGGGCTGCCGTACTACATCCAAGACTTCGGGAAGGGACTCGTGCTGCTCGTCGCCCTGCTGTTCAGCTTCACGTTCCGCCGCCGCAAGACCACCATCGTCGCCGGGAGCACCACCGCATCATGACTTCTCTCACCGATCAGTTGACCGTCGAGTCGGTCCCCGCCTACCTCGCCGCTCGCCCGCACCTGGCGGGGCCGGTGGACCCGGCATCCATCGTCTCGGTCGTCGAGGTCGGCGACGGAAACCTGAACCTCGTGTTCATCGTGACGGATGCCGCCGGGCACGGCGTCGTGGTGAAGCAGTCGCTCCCGCACGTCCGCGTCGATCCGTCGTGGCCGCTCACGCGGGAGCGCGCGGCGCGCGAAGCCGTGGTGCTCGCGGCGCACGAGCGGATCGACCCCGCGCACGTCCCGGCGTTCTACGGCTTCGACGTCGAGGCCCTCGCACTGTCGATCGAGGACCTCAGCGATCACGCGGTCTGGCGCGGCGAGCTGATCGCCGGGCGCCTGCACCCCTATGCCGCCGCCGAGCTGGGGCGCTACGTCGGGGCCGTCGGGTTCGCGACGAGCGTGTTCGGCACGCCGGGGCCCGAGCGCCGCCGCCGCATCGCCGAGGCGACCAACCCCGAGCTCAGCGAGATCACCGAGGACCTGGTGTTCACCGAGCCCTATGTCGACCACGAGCACAACGGCTGGCTCGCGGCGAACGAGGATGATGTACGCGAGCTCCGCGCGGATCGCGTGTTCGTGCGCGAGATGGGGCTGGCGAAGCAGCGGTTCCAGGAGAGCACGCAGAGCCTGATGCACGGCGACCTCCACACCGGGTCCGTGTTCGTCCGTGCCGAGGGGGCGTCGGTGCGGGCGTTCGACTCGGAGTTCGGCACCTACGGCCCCACCGGCTTCGACCTCGGCGCCGTGTGGGCGAACCTCGTGATCGCGGCGGCACGGGCACACGTGCTCGGGCGTTCGTCCGACGCGGAGACGCTCCTGCGGCTCCCGGTCGAGCTCGTCGACGCGTTCGAGCTCGAGTTCCGCCGCCGGTGGCCCGAGCGCGTCGACCCGCGCGTGTACGGCGACGAGGTGCTCGAGCACGCGCTCGGTCAGGTGCGATCGGATGCCGCCGCCTACGCCGCGGCGAAGGCGGTGCGCCGGATCGTCGGGTTCTCGAAGGTCGCCGACATCCAGACGCTCCCCGAGTCGGAGCGGGCTCTCGCGTCGCGCCTGGTGCTGCGCCTCGCGCGCACGCTCGGCACCGCGCGTCTCGACGACGCCGACCCGCGGGTGCTCACCGAGCGCACGGTCGCGCTGCTCGGCTGAGGCTCGGACGGCTCCGGGCGGTTGCGGCTCCGGGGGGTCTCGGTGGCGGCGGTCGTCTCCGCGAGCGTTCCTCCGGGCAGGGGCGTTTATCGATGGTGGGGCAGCGGATGCCGGAGGCTCAGCGCGTCGCGACGGCGAAGCGCAGCAACCACTCGGCGATCTCGAGGTGGCGGCGGGCTGCGGCGACGTCGGCGCCCCACGCGTAGATGCCGTGGCTCGCGACGATCAGCGCGGGTACCTCGGGCGCCTCTGCCGCCGCGGGGCGATAGACCTCGTCGAACCAGGCCGCCTCGACCGTCATGTCCTGGTGGTTGCGGATGACCGGGATCGTCACGGTCTCGTCGTGTGCGAGGTGGCCGATGCCCTTGAGCATCTCCATGTCGCGGATCTCGACACCGCCCGGCCAGCGGTACCCCGCGACCACGGCGTCGAAGGCGTGCACGTGGAACACGGCGTTCGCCCCGGTCCGCGCCGCGATGTGGGCGTGCAGGCCCGCTTCGGCCGACGGAGGTGCCGGAGGTCCCGCGCATCCAGCCGTAGCCCGAGAAGCGCAGGGCCTCGGCCGCGAGGGCGGCGCCGGCCGCGCGCACGCGGTCGGGGGCCGGCAGGGTCATCGCGCGAGCTCGATCTCGTCGAAGGATGCCACGGTCTCGGTGCCGAAGTCCGACCCCGCCCACGGCTCCCCGGCGCGGTCCAGCGCCACGACCTGCCACCCGGCGGCGCGCGCCGCGGTGACCTCGTCGGGGTGGTCGGTGAGGAAGAGCGCGCGCTCGGGGGCGACGCCGAGCGCGGCGGAGATGCGCTCGTATGACGCGGCCTCCTTCTTGGGGCCGGCGCTGACGGTGTCGAAGAAGTCCTCGATGAGGGGCGTCAGGTCGCCCTGCGGGGCGTGACGGAACCACGGCACCTGCGAGGCGATCGACCCCGACGAGTACACGGCGAGACGGATGCCGCCCTCGTGCCACGCGCGCAGGCGCGGGGGGACGTCCTCGAAGAACTGCGAGTGGATCTCGCCCGCGGCGAAGCCCTCGGCCCAGATGATCCCCTGCAGGGTCTTCAGCGGCGTCGACTTCACGTCGGAGGCCATGAGCCCGCGCAGCGCCTCGGCGACCTCGGCGTCGGTGGCGTCGGCATCCAGGCCCGTCTCGGCGATCGCGGCGGCCCGGGCCGTGCGGACCGTCTCGTCGTCGCGGCCGAGCACCTCGTCCAGACGCGGGCGCGCGTAGTCGTACAGGTCACCCAGGATGAACCCGGCCTCGCTGGTGGTGCCTTCGATGTCGAGTACGACCACGTCGGCGGAGAGGGAGGTCATTCGGGGTCCTCGTCGGTTCGGGCGCTCACGGGACGGAACGCGATGGTCTCGGGCTGAGCGGTGGATGCCACGGGGGCGGGGTTCTCGCGAGAACGACGTCGGCGCAGCGGCGGGGCGGGAGGCTCCGCGGCGCGCGCGTCGGGATCGGTCGAGAAGTGCTCGCCGACGCGCGCGGGCTCGAAGGTGCCCCGGCTGGTCGCGATGCGGGTCACCAGCCGCGGCGGGGTCACGTCGAAGGCGGGGTACCAGGCGTCGGTGACGAGCGGGCTGGCGGTGCGCCGCCCCAGGACCTCGAGCACCTCGCTCGGGTCGCGGTCCTCGATGACCACGTCGTCGCCGGTCGGCGCGCCCGGATCCGGGGCCTCGACCATCGCGTAGTACGGGATGCCGAACGCCGACGCCGCGGCTGCGAGCGCGAGCGTCCCCACCTTGTTCACGACCGAGCCGTCGAGGGCCACACGGTCGGCGGCGGTGACCACGCCGTCGATCGGCCCCGTGCCGACTCCGCGCGGGGAGGACAGGGCGGCGGCGGCCATGCCATCGGTGATGAGGGTGACGCGCTGGCCGAGCTCGCGGAGCGAGTGCGCGGTGAGTCGGGCCCCCTGGAGGTAGGGCCGCGTCTCGGTCGCGACCCACTCGATCTCGCGTCCGGCCTCGCGCGACGCGGCGACGAGACCGAAGAGGTAGGCGTCGGCCCAGCAGTGCGTGAGGATGCGGGGCGACTCCGGCAGCAGCGAGAGCGTCGCCCGGCCCAGGCGCAGGCTCGCCTCGCGGTAGTCGCGGTCCACGGCCGCGGCGGTCTCGAGGGTCGCGGCCACGAGGGCGTCGGTGTCGTCGGCATCCCTCCCCGCTTCGAGGATGCGGGCGACCGCGTCGCGCGGGTGGGCGTTCGTCGGACGGGCGGTGGCCAGCGCGCGGCCCGCGCGGCCCAGTGCCGTGCGCGCGTCCCCGAGCGGCAGCCCCCGCGCCTGCAGCGCCGCGAGCGCCATGCCCGCGGTGGCCGCGTACAGCGGACCCGAGCTCTGGGTGACCATGTCGCGGATGGCTCCGGCGACCTCGTCGGGGGTGGCGGCATCCACCCATTCGATGCGGGCGGGGAACACCCGCCGGTCGAGGATGCGGACGACACCGGCGGTCTCGTCGAGGACGACGGAGTGCTCGAGGGTGGCAGTGGGGGACATCCCGGTCATCTTCCCACGTGCGGCCGGGCGGGGACCGGTGCGTGACGCCGCGCGACGCCCGGGGCGGGGTGACGGGCGCGGTTCGGTGGGACGAACTCGGAGTTCCGCGCCGAACTCGCAGATGTGCGCCGTGATTCTCCGAGGTTCGTGCGTTCTTGCGAGGTTGGTGCCGCCCCGCCTGCTCCCGCTCGCCCACGCGCGCGCCCGCTCGCCCCGCCCGCGCGCCCGTGCGAGAATGAGCGCGGCGTGCTCGGACCGACCTTTCCCCGCACGGTGCTCCGGCACCGACGGGTTCGAAGGGCCACCGAGCCCCAGGACAGCGTCCGCCGCACCTTTTCTCCCGAGGAGCAGAGATGTCCGCTACCCCCTCCGCCGCCGCCGTCGAGACCTCACCGGTCGAGCGCGTCCAGCAGCACCGCCGGTACCTCATGTGCCGGCCCGAGCACTTCACGGTGAGTTACAGCATCAACCCGTGGATGGAGCCCTCGCGCCCCACCGACACGAACCTCGCCGTGCAGCAGTGGCAGTCGCTGTACGACACCTACACCGAGCTCGGCCACGAGATCGAGCTGATCGACCCGCTCGAAGGGCTGCCCGACATGGTCTACACGGCCAACGGCGGCTTCGTCATCGACGGCATCGCGTACGGCCCGAAGTTCCGTTTCCGCGAGCGCGCCGCCGAGGCCCCCGCGTTCATCGACTGGTTCGCCGCCAACGGCTTCGAGGTCGCCGAGCCGGTCGAGGTCAACGAGGGCGAGGGCGATTTCCTGCTCGTGGGCAACACGATCCTCGCGGGCACCGGCTTCCGCTCGACGGGTGACAGCCACCGCGAGGTCGGCGAGGTCTTCTCGCGCGAGGTCGTCTCGCTGACGCTCACCGACCCGCGCTTCTACCACCTCGACACAGCGATCGCCGTGCTCGATCCGGTCGAGGGCCCCGGCGGCGTCGAGAAGGCGAACATCGCCTACCTGCCGAACGCCTTCGACGAGCGCAGCCAGGCAATCCTGCGCGAGCGCTACCCTGACGCGATCCGGGTGTCGGATGCGGACGGCGCGGTGTTCGGCCTGAACTCCGCGAGCGACGGCAAGAACGTCATCATCTCGCCCCGCGCCGTGGGCTTCGAGGCGCAGTTGCGCGAACGCGGCTACACCCCCGTCAAGGTCGACCTGTCGGAGCTCCTGCTCGGCGGCGGCGGCATCAAGTGCTGCACGCTCGAACTGCGCGGCGGTGCCCGATGAGCGCCACCGTCGACGACCTCGGTCTCGCTCTGATCGAGGCCGAGAGCGCGCACGTCGCGCACAACTACCACCCGCTCCCCGTCGTCGCCGCGCGCGCCGAGGGCGTCTGGATCACCGACGTCGAGGGCAAGCGCTACCTCGACCTGCTCTCGGCGTACTCCGCTCTGAACTTCGGTCACGGACACCCCGCGATCCTCGCCGCCGCCCGCGAGCAGCTCGAGCGGCTCACGCTCACGAGCCGCGCGTTCCACAACGACCGGCTGGGCCCGTTCGCCACGGCGCTGTCGCAGCTGTGCGGCAAAGACCTCGTGCTGCCGATGAACACCGGCGCGGAGGCGGTCGAGACCGGCATCAAGGTGGCGCGGGCCTGGGGATACCGCACCAAGGGCATCCCCGCGGATGCCGCGACGATCATCGTCGCGAACGGCAACTTCCACGGCCGCACGACCACGATCGTCGGTTTCAGCGACGACCCCACCGCGCACGACGATTTCGGCCCCTACGCCCCGGGCTTCGTGCACGTCCCCTACGGCGACGCGGATGCCGTCGCCGCGGCGATCGACGAGAACACCGCCGCGGTGCTCCTGGAGCCGATCCAGGGCGAGGCGGGTGTCGTGGTCCCGCCGGACGGGTTCCTCACGCGGGTGCGCGAGATCTGCACGGAGAACAACGTGCTCTTCATCGCCGACGAGATCCAGTCGGGCCTCGGACGCGTGGGGGAGACGTTCGCGTGCGACCGGGAGGGTGTCGTCCCCGACGTGTACCTGCTCGGCAAGGCGCTGGGCGGCGGCATCCTGCCCCTGTCCGCCGTCGTGGCGAACGAGGACGTGCTCGGTGTGATCCGGGCCGGGGAGCACGGCTCGACGTTCGGTGGCAATCCGCTGGCGGCTGCCGTGGGGCTCCGGGTCGTGGAGATGCTGGCATCCGGAGAATTCCAGACCCGTGCGAAGGCGCTCGGCGAGCACCTCGAAGCGGCCCTGCGGGCGCTCGTCGGTCACGGGATCGCCGCGGTGCGCATCGCGGGCCTGTGGGCCGGCGTCGACATCGACCCCGCGTACGGCACGGGACGCGAGATCGCCGAGAAGCTGCTGGCGCGCGGCGTGCTCGTGAAAGACACGCACGGCCAGACGATCCGCATCGCGCCGCCGCTGACGATCCGCGCGACCGAGCTGGACTGGGCGGTCGAGCAGCTGCGGCACGTTCTGTCGGCCTGAGCGCCCCGCCCGAGATCGCACGAACGGGCCCAGCGCACCCGATCGTTCCGCGTCTGAGCGAGCGAGCTCGTACGAACGCGTGATCTCGGGTGCGCGAGCGGGGCCCGTGTGACGCCACGCGGGTGCGGGTTTCGCTCGTCTCACCCCGCCCGCAGGGGCGCACGTCGATCGCATCGCGGAGCGTCAACCGCGATGCCGCGCGATCCAGTAACCCGGGGCACGGCGCTCGTGCGCGTAGGCGAGGATGAGGATCTCGTCCGAATCGACGGTGTAGATGATCCGATAAGGGAACCCGTGGATGGTTCGCATGCGGATCACGGTCCCGTCGCGGGTCGTGAGGTAGGGCGCCCCCGCATCGGGCCAATCGGCGATGTCGCGGAGGGCACGCTCGGCCCGGTCTACGAGCAGCAGGCCCAGTCCGGGACGTTCGCCCTGGTACCAGTGGACCGCGGCATCGAACTCCTCAGCGGCGTCAGGATGCTCGCGCTGGCGGGACGTCACTCCGCGAGCGACGCACGCAGACGCGCGTAGTGATCGTCGGCATCCACGAGCTCGGCGGCGCCTTCGCGGACGTCACGGAACCGTCGCTCGACCTCGGACCGCCACGTGTCGTCGGTGTCGTCTGCAGCGATCGACGGGTGGAGGCTGGCGAGCAGGGAATGGGCGACCACAGCGCGCTGGTCTGCATCGAGTGCGAGCGCATCTCGAAGAAGGGCACGTGTGTCCGGTGTCATGCGGCGAGTGTACGACCAAAGAACCAGGACCAGCAGCGGTTGTCCACATCCCCCTTACCGCGAGCGGCGAAAGGCTGCCCCCTGTCAGGCGACCGAGAGCGTCAGCTCGTCCCACCCCGTCGCGCCGTCGGGGGCCGGGGGAGCCTGGGCGGAGGTCTGCGTCTCCCCGGTCGCGGAGATCGCGCGGCAGCGCACGGTGTGCGAACCGCTCGTCGCGGTCCACGGCAGACTCCACTGCACCCACGTGTCGGTCGAGATCGCGGTCGCGAGCTTCGCGGGCTGCCACGGTCCGTCATCGACCTGCACCTCGACCCCCGAGACGCCGACGTGGGTCTGCCAGGCGACGCCCGCGATGACCGCGTCTCCCGCGGCGATCCGCGCTCCCGCCCGGGGGACGTCGATGCGGGACTGGAGCTTCACCGGCCCGCGCTCCGACCACCCGCGCGAGGTCCAGTACCCCTCGGCGCGGTCGTAGCGCGTGACCTCGAGCTCGCTGACCCACTTCGTCGCCGAGACGTAGCCGTACAGGCCGGGCACGACCATGCGCACGGGGAAGCCGTGCTCGAGGGGCAGCGGATCGCCGTTCATACCGATCGCCAGCAGCGCGTCGCGGTCGTCGGTGAGCGCCTCGAGGGGAGTCGATGCCGTGAACCCGTCGATCGAGTGCGAGAGGACCATGTCGGCCTCGGCCGTCGGCTGGGCACGGGCGAGGATGTCGCGGATCGGCACGCCGAGCCAGCGGGCGTTGCCGATGAGCGATCCGCCGACCTCGTTCGATACGCACACGAGCGTCGCGACCGTCTCCTTCTGCGGGAGGGCGACGAGGTCGTCCCACCGCAGGACGACTTCCTGCTCCACGAGGCCGTGGACGCGCAGGCTCCACGTCGCCGGGTCCACCTGCGGCACCACGAGGGCGGTGTCGATGCGGTAGAAGTCGGCGGTCGGGGTGAGGACCGGGGAGAGCCCGTCGATGCCGAGGTTCGCGGTCGCGGGCACCGCGGTCGTCGTCGCCGGGGCCGGCAGACGCAGGGCCGAACGCACCGCGCTGACGGCCCGGGCGCCGCTGCTCAGGGCGACGGACCCGGCCGCGGCGAGAGCGCCGGCCAGCACGGCCACGCCCGAGAGCGCGAGAACCCCGCGGCGGGTGGGGCCGGTGGAGGTCTCCGCGGCGACCGTCGCGGGTCGGAGCCGGCCGATGAGCAGCCCAGCGCCCAGGGCGGCCGCGGCGCCCGCGACCAGCGACGGCACCGGAGACAGCAGCCCCGAGTCGGGACGGACGAGCGAGACGAAGGCACCGACCACGCCGACCAGCAGCAGGGCCACCCGCCCCCACGGCGGCCGACGCCGTTCGAGGGCGCCGGCGGCTCCGGCGACCGCCAGCAGGAGCACCGCGATGCCGACGAGCAGGGCGGTCTTGTCCGCGGTCCCGAAGAGGCTGATCGCGAGGTCTTTCGCCCACGCGGGGGCGAGGTCGATCATGCCCCCGCCGATGACGGCGAAGGGACTGGCCGAGGGAGAGATGATCGCGGCGGCCAATTCGCCGAGGCCCGCACCGAGAACGGTCGCGGCGATCGCCGCGACGATCGCCGGGAGATCGCGCGTGCGGGAGGATGCGGAGGCCACGAGGGGAGCCTACGGAGCGCTGGAGGCCGCGGCGCCGGAGGCGCGGGATTCATAGCGAACCGGCATGCACCCCCGCGAGCCGGAGCGAGGTGTCCCACACCCGGGCGGCCTCGTCGAGGTCGCGCAGCGGACGGTAGAGCGCGTGGGTGCCGGGGGCTCCACCGAGATGCCCGAAGCCACTCGGACCGTAGAGCACGTCGCTGCGCGGGTCGTCGGTGGTGGCGGCCAGGAGAGCCGGAAGCCCGGCCGATTCGACCGTGCCCAGCAGCAGGCCCCGTGTCGACAGCCACCGCACCACCCGGATGCCCGTCGTGTCGGCCGCTCGCCCGATCTCGGGACGTGCCGCGAGAAGGTTCGTCGGGGCGACGCCCGGGTGCGCCACGAGGCTGCGGATGCCCCACCCCTCACGTCGCGCGCGTTCGTCGAGCTCGCGGGCGAACAGTCCGAGGGCGATCTTCGACGCCGCGTAGGCGCGCTGCCCGTCGTAGCGGCGTTCGCTGTCGAGGTCGTCCCACGCGATGCGGCCGCGGGCGGCGGCGACGCTCAGCTGCGTCACGACCCGCGCCCCACCGGCTCTCAGGAGCGGGAGGAGATGTCCGACGAGCGCGACGTGACCGAGGTGGTTCGTCCCGAACTGCAGCTCGTGCCCGTCGACGGTCGTCTGCCGCTCCGGCGGGGTCATGACCCCGGCGTTGTTGAGGAGCAGGTGCACCGGCATCCCTCCCTCCCGCAGGGCACCGCCGAACGCCGCCACCGACGCGAGAGAGGCGAGGTCGAGATCATGCACCTCGATCCGCGCGGAGGGGTGACGATCCCGGATGCCGCGCGCCGCACGCTCGCCCTTCTCGCGGTTGCGGACGGGGAGCACCAGCTCGGCCCCGGCCGCCGCGAGGCGCTCGGCCATGACGAGTCCCATCCCGTCGCTGCCGCCGGTCAGGACGACGCGGCGGCCGGAGAGGGAGGGGAGGGGGAAGGCGATGTCGCGGGTCATGGGGTCTCCTCGTCGGTTCGATCTCGCTCCAGCATCGCGAGGTCGACGGTGCGGAGGCAGGGCCTGTCGATCCCCGGCTCGCGAGACCGCGGCTCGTCAGAGGGGGATCGGCGCGCCCTGGTTCCGGGCGCCCCCGGACGGTAGACAGGACACCGTGATCGATCGAGCCGCGCTGGCGGACTTCCTGCGCACGCGACGCGAGGCGCTCCAGCCCGAGGACGTGGGGCTGCCCCGCGGCGCGCGGCGGCGCACCCGCGGACTGCGACGCGAAGAAGCCGCCGCGCTCAGCCACATGTCGACCGATTACTACGCCCGCCTCGAGCGGGAGCGCGGACCCCAGCCGTCGGAGCAGATGCTGGCATCCATCGCGCAGGGCCTTCATCTGTCGCGGGCGGAGCGCGATCACCTGTTCCACCTGGCCGGACACGTGCCCTCCGCGCACGGACTCGGCGGGGAGCACATCAGCCCCGGGCTGCTCCGCGTGCTCGATCGCCTCGACGACACCCCGGCGGAGGTCGTCACCGAGCTGGGTGAGACGCTGCGACAGTCGCGCCTCGGCCTCGCTCTGACGGGCGACGCGGCCCTGCGCCGCGGGCCGATGCGGAGCCTCGGCTACCGCTGGTTCGCCGACCCGGCCTCGCGCGCGCTGTACGCCCCCGACGACCACGCTTTCCTCAGCCGCCTCTTCGCCTCGGGACTGCGCGAGATCGTCGGTCGACGCGGACCCGGCTCGCGCGCCGCGGATCTCGCCGACGACCTGTTGCGCCGCAGCGACGAGTTCCGCGCGCTGTGGGCCCGTCACGAGGTGGGGCTCCGCCCGAAGGACACCAAGCACCTCCTGCATCCGGCGGTGGGCGAGATCGAGGTGCACTGTCAGACGCTGATCGATCCCGGAACGAGCCACTCGCTGCTCGTCTACACGGCGGCGCCGGGGACCGAGAGCGCCGAGAAGCTGCGACTGCTGGCCGTGGTGGGGCCCGCTGTCCCCGCGTGAGATCACCGCCCGCGCCCGCGAGGGCCGTGCGGGCGGGTAGCGTGCTGGCATGCGCGAGAACGTCCGCCGGGTGCGGCGCCCGGCCCTCGGCGGCGCCCCGGCGTTCGACCTGAGCTACGTGCGCTCCGGGCCGCGCGGGGCGACGCCCGTGCTCGTGATCCCGGGCGGTCCGGGGCTCGCCTCGGTGCTGCCGTATCGCGGCCTCCGACGCTGGGCGGCGCGCGGCGGGCTCGACCTGATCATGGTCGAGCACCGCGGCGTCGGTCGCTCCCGCAACGACCTCGCCGGCGATCCCCTTCCGCCCGAGGCCATGCGCATCACGGCGGTGCTCGACGACCTCGCCGCGGTCCTCGACGCCGAAGGCGTCGATCGCGCGGTGATCGTCGGCTCGTCGTACGGGAGTTACCTCGCCATGGCGTTCGGGGCTCGGCATCCGGAGCGGGTCCGGGCCATGCTGCTCGACTCCGCCCTGCAGTCGGCGCACGACATCGATCTGGAGCGTGCGTGCCTCCGGCAGTTGTTCTGGGATGCCGACGACGACATGGCGCGCGGGGTGAAGCGCCTCGTGTCCGCCGGGGTCTCGGAGCGGGTCGTGCTCGACATCGTCCGCGCCGCCTACGAGCTCGGCGGAACCGACCTCGTGCACCCCCTCGTGCGGCATCGGCCCGGCTTCGCGTGGCGCGCGCTCGGCGCCTACGCCACCCGCGACGCCGAGATCGCCCGGTTCCCCGGCATCTACGAGTTCGACCTCGTGGGCACGATCGCCTTCCGGGAGCTGGGGTACGGAGGCACCCCCGACGGGCATCCGCTCGACCCCGCGCGCACCTACCTCCCGCTCGCGCCCCGGTACCCCGGCTTCGTCGGCGAGCCGTACGACCTCGTGGAGGCGGTGCGCTCCTTCGACTGGCCGCTCGTGGTGCTGTCGGGCGACCGTGACCTGCGCACTCCGCCGGCGATCGCCGAGCGCGTGGTCGCGGCGGCACCGGATGCCACCCTCGTGCGCATCCACAACGGCCACAGCGCTCTCGACACCCACCCGATGGCCCTGCTGAACGCCATCCGTCGGTTGGTTCGGGGCCAGCAGGATCGCCTGCCCGGCGACGAGCCCGCTCTCGATCGCCTGCCCCGGAAGGGCCTGTCGGCCGCGTTCCCGGGCCTGCTGCTGCACGTGGCGCGCCTCGACGCCCTGCTCCGCCGTCGCGTGCTGCGCCGCTGATCCGGGACGGCGGGGCGCGGCATCCGGATGCCGTCCGTGACGTGCGTGGCTGGGCCGTCCTGCCCGGGACCGGCGACCGTGTCAAGGATCTGGCCCGATCCGACCACACCGCACAAGCTGGCGCGCGTGACCGACGGCGACCATCCCCCCTTCCCCCTGCTGCTCGCGCCCGATACGGCCGGCCTCGAAGACGTGCTCGCGGCGCTGAGGGGAGCGGATGCCGTCGACGACCTCGGCACCGATGTTCCCGCCACGCTCGCCTGGGTGACGGGCTTCGCCCGGCCTTCCTCGCTGGCGGCGACCTGGGAGCTGCTGGCCTCGGTCGCCGCGCGCGACGTCGCCGCGGCCCGGATGCTGGAGCCGCACCTCGACGCGCTCGCGATCCTCGACGAAGCCGCCGCGGCCGGCTTCGCGCCGATGCTCGACACGAGCGGGTCATGGGGGGTCTTCGCCGCCGAGGGACCGGGGATGCGGCTCGAAGCGACACAGGATGCCGGAACCTGGACGCTGCGCGGCACGAAACCCTGGTGCTCGCTCGCCGCCGACCTCGACCGTGCGCTGGTGACCGCCTGGGTCGACGACGAGCGCCGGCAGCTCTTCGCGCTCGACCTGCGCGACCCGGCCGTGACGGCGCGCTCGGGACCGTGGCACGCCCGCGGACTCGATCGCGTCGTCAGCGCACCGATCGACGTCGACGGCGCTCCGGCCGTCCCGGTGGGGGAGGCCGGGTGGTACCTGCGCCGCCCGGGGTTCGCGCACGGCGGCGTGGGCGTCGCGGCGTGCTGGTGGGGCGGCGCCGTTCCCCTGCGCGACGCGCTCGCCGCGGCGGCGGCGGGGGAACGCGCCGACCAGCTCTCCCGCGTGCACCTCGCCCGCGCCGACGTGGCCCTGTGGGCCGCGCGGGCCGTGCTCGTCGAGACCGCGACGGTGTTCGGCGCCGGGGGGTCGGCATCCCAGGGCCTGCGGGCGAACCGTGCGCGCACCGTCGTCGCCGACGCGGTCGAGACGGTCGTCGCCGAGTCGGCGCGCGCCCTCGGCCCCGCCCCGCTCGTCGCCGACGAGGCGCACGCCCGCCGGGTCGCGGATCTGCAGGTCTACGTCCGGCAGCACCACGCCGATCGTGACCTCGCGAGGATCGGCGCCGACATCGCGGCGGGAAACGCCGCATGGTGAGCTTCGACCACCGCGACCCCGGCACCCCCGAGGACGTCTGGACCGCCGCCCTCGCCCGCGACCTCCCCGTCCTCGACCTCGACGTCGATCAGGTGATCGTGGTGGCCGCGCACCCCGACGACGAGAGCCTCGGAGCGGCGGGACTCCTCGCCATCGCCGCGGCGCGCGGCATCCCGATCGCCCTCATCGTCGTGACCGACGGAGAGGGCTCGCACCCCGATTCGCCCACCCACACTCCCGCGGCCCTGGCGGTGCGCCGCCGCCGCGAGCTGCTCGCCGCGACCGGGATCCTCGGCCTGGCGGAGCCGCCGATCTTCCTCGGCCTGCCCGACGGCCGCACGGACGAGCACCGGGATGCCATCTCCGCGGCCCTCCGCGACGCCCTCGACCACGCGGGGCGGCAGCGCGTGCTCGTGCTCTCGCCGTGGCGCGGCGACGGGCACCGCGATCACCGCGTGGTGGGCGAGATCGTCGAGCAGGTCTGCGCCGCGCGCGCCCTCGAGCAGCGCTCCGGCACGGTCCGCTCGCGCGCGTTTCCCATCTGGCTGTGGCATTGGGGCGCCCCGGACGACGTGCCGTGGGAGCAGGCCGAGCGCCTGCCGCTCAGCCCGGAGATCCAGGATGCCAAGACCCGCGCGCTCGCCGCGCACACGAGCCAGATCCTCCCGCTGTCCACCGCGCCCGGCGACGAGGAGATGATCCACGCCCGCATGCGCGCGCACTTCACCCGAGACGTCGAGGTGTTCTTCGCTCCCGACGCGACCCCGACCGCCGGCAGCGTCGGGAGCGTCGGTCAGGAGTACTTCGACGACATGTACGCCCGCCACGACGATCCCTGGGGCTTCGATTCGCGCTGGTACGAGCAGCGCAAGCGAGCGGTCCTGCTCGCCGCTCTGCCCCGACAGCGGTACCGCGCGACGTTCGAGGCGGGGTGCTCGACGGGGGCGCTGACCGCAGCCCTGGCGGAGCGGAGCGATCGGGTGCTCGCGGTCGACCTCGCCCCCGCCGCCCTCGACCGGGCCCGGGCGCGCGTGGCGGCCCGGGAGCACGTCGAGCTGCGCCGCGCGACGCTCCCCGGCGACTGGCCCGAGGGCGCGTTCGACCTCGTCGTGCTGTCGGAGGTGGCGTACTACTGGGCCGGTCCCGACCTCGACCGCGGTCTCACCGCGAGCGTCGGCTCGTTGAGCGAGGACGGTCATCTCGTGGCCTGTCACTGGCGGCATCCGGTCGCCGAGTACCCGCGGACCGGTGACGAGGTGCACGACGCGCTCGCCGCGCGTCCCGATCTGGTGCGGCTCGTCCGGCACGAGGAGGAGGACTTCGTGCTCGAGGTCTTCGCCCGCCCGGGGGCGCGGTCGGTGGCGGCCGAGGCGGGGCTTCTCGCGTGAGGGCGGTGGCGGTGGTGATCCCCGCGCACGACGAGGAGGCGCTGATCGGGCGCTGCCTCGCCGCGGTGACCCGCGCGGTAGCGCGCGCCCGCGAGCGGGAGCCGGGTCTCGTCGCGACCGTCGTGGTCGTGCTCGACGCCTGCACCGACACGACCGCCCCGCAGGTGCGGCGTTGGCCGGTGGACGTGCTCGAGATCTCGGCACGGAACGTCGGCACCGCCCGGCGCGTCGGCATCGCGCACGCGCTGGCGTCCCTCGGTTCGGCGCCGGAGGGCACGTGGATCGCGATGACGGATGCCGACACGCTCGTGCCCCGGGACTGGGTCACCCACCAGCTCGACCTGATGGATGCCGGGATCGACCTCGTCCTCGGAACGGTCCGCCCCGACTTCGCCGACCTCAGCGCCCGCCACGCGGCGTACTGGCGCGCGACGCACCCGCGCGGTCGGCCGCCGGGCAACGTGCACGGGGCCAATCTCGGCGTGCGGGCGAGCACCTACGCCGAAGCCGGCGGCATCCGGGATCTCATCGAGCACGAGGATGTCGCGCTCGTTCGCGCGGTGCGCGCCCTCGGCGCGCGCGAACACGCCAGCGACGTGCACGAGGTCGAGACCTCGGGGCGCTTCACGGGGAGGACTCCGGGCGGGTATGCCGCGTTCCTCCGGCGCGTGCACGCCTGGGTCGACGCGGAACCGCTCGCCGCTCCCGGCGCCTGACCCATCGACGGGGGGTTCGTCAACCACCTCGGCTGCGCCAGGTGGTCCGCGCAGACTGGCTGTCCCCCGGAATGAGAGGCACCACCATGAAGGCACTGACCTGGCAGGGCACGCGCAACGTGAGCGTCGAGGAGGTCCCCGACCCCGAAATCCTCGAGCCGACCGACGCGATCGTCAAGATCACCTCGACCGCGATCTGCGGCTCCGACCTGCACCTGTACGAGCTCTTCGGACCCTTCATCGACAAGGGCGACGTGCTCGGCCACGAGCCGATGGGCGTGGTCGTCGAGGTCGGCTCGGCCGTGACGAACCTCGCCGTGGGCGACCGGATCGTCGTGCCGTTCAACATCTCGTGCGGCCACTGCTTCATGTGCCGTCGCGGACTGCAGTCGCAGTGCGAGACGACGCAGGTGCGCGAGTACGGCAGCGGTGCCGCCCTCTTCGGGTACACCAAGCTCTACGGCCAGGTGCCGGGCGGTCAGGCGGAGTACCTGCGCGTGCCGCTGGCCGACTACAACCACATCCGCGTCGGCGACGACCTGCCCGACGACCGCTACCTCTTCCTCAGCGACATCGTGCCCACGGCGTGGCAGGGCGTGCAGTACGCCAACGTCCCCGAGGGTGGCACGCTCGCGGTGATGGGCCTCGGCCCCGTCGGACAGTTCGCCGCCCGCATCGGCGTGCACCTGGGCTACAGGGTGCTGGCGATCGAGCCCGAGCCCGAGCGGCGCGCGATGGCCGAGCGCCACGGCATCCTGACGTACGACCTCACCGACACGGTCGTCGACGAGCTCGTCGACCTCACCGAGGGGCGCGGCGCCGACGGCGTCGTGGATGCCGTCGGCATGGAGGCCCACGGCAACGGGGCGATCAAGCTCGCGCAGAACGCGGTCGGTCTGCTCCCCGATGCCCTCGCGCAGAAGCTCATGGACAAGGCGGGGCTCGACCGTCTCGCCGCGGTCTACGCCTCGATCGACCTCGTGCGTCGCGGCGGCACGGTGTCGCTGAGCGGGGTGTACGCCGGTGAGGCCGACATCCTGCCGATGAAGACGATGTTCGACAAGCAACTGAACCTGCGCATGGGCCAGTGCAACGTCAAGCGATGGATCGACGACCTGCTCCCGCTCGTCGAAGACCCCGCCGACCCGCTCGGCGTGATGGACCTCGTCACCCACCACGCCCCGCTCGAGGACGCTCCCCGCCTCTACGAGACCTTCCAGAAGAAGGAGGACGACTGCATCAAGGTGGTCCTCCGCCCCGGTGCCTGACGGCCGGTGCGGCCGCGGTCGGCCGGAGACTCCGGATGCCGAAGGGTCAGGCGCGGCCCGCGTGCACGGCCTCGAGGGCCTCGGCATCCGCGTCGCTCATGCCCTCGATCGGCTCGCCGTTCCAGACGATGTCGTCGCCGAGCGCCGCGAGGATCTCTTTGCGGTCGCCGTGGGAGATCTTCGCGCCGTGCACGATCGTGGCCGGGCTCCAGAGCATCGCCGCGCCGTCCCACCAGCCGGCTCCCACATCGCGCACGTGCAGCAGGTCGTGCAGGGTCTTCGGGAGGTGCGACAGCGGCTCGGTGAAGGCGTCCGCGAGCACGGCGAGCGTGATCTGGCGCTCGGTGCCGGGGATCGCGACCACCGGTTCGGCGAGTTCGCCCTGGATGGCCTTCGACACGTCCTCGGCCTCGAGCATGATCACGCCGTTCGTCGGGCGCGGGTTGCACTCGATGATCTTGTAGTCGGGGGCCGCCTCGGTGCCGTGGTCGACGAAGTCGAACGAGATCTGGCCGGTGAAACCCGGGTCCAGGGTGTCGACCAGCTGCTGGGTGTAGCGCAGGGTGTCGGTGCTGTCGATGGCGATGAACGCGATCGCCGTCGAGTGCGCCCACTGCTCGGCGGCCTTGTACGTCGTGTGCGCCTGGACCGTGCCGTCGACGACGACGCTGTAGGTGCAGATCATGGGGCCGTCGACGAACGGCTGCACGAGCCACGGCTGCTCGACGGTCGGCACGCACTCCTCGACGGGGATCTTCCCGGCGAGGGGGCCCGTGTTCGTGAGCAGGCCCACGCCGCCGCGCGAGAACGCCGCACGGGCGAAGTAGCGGGGGAAGCTCTCGATCGCGGTGCGCAGCTCTTCGGGAGAGGTGACGATGACCGTCTCGGGGATGGGCACCCCGGCATCCTGAGCCAGCCGCTGGAAGCTCGCCTTGTCGTGAAGGCGGGCGAGGTCGGCGAAGCTCCCGGAGAACAGGCGGACGCCGGCGGGGAGATCGGCCACGCGCGCGGCGAGGTAGAAGACCTCCTCGAACGTGGGGATGATGAGGTCGATGTCGTGCTTGTCGACGAAGTCGCTCACCGTCGCGATGAAGGCGTCGGTCTCGAAGCGCGGCGACGGGGTGGCGAGATGCCCGGCGAGGAAGCGCGAGTGGTTGCCCACCGCTCCGTCGTAGGTGTCGCTCGCGAAGACCGTGTGGCCGACGCTCCCGAGCTTGCGGATGAGGTCGAGAGCGAACGTGTTGCGGGAACTGGTGACGAGCACGCGCATGGAGGCACCCTTGGTCGTGGCGGCAGACGTAGGCGTCACTCTATCCATCCGCTGTGCCCTTGCGGCAGACGGCGGTGGGGAAACGTGTCGGCAACACGGCCCTGAGTAGAGTCGTCGCATGGGTGACCTGTTCGACGGCTACGGCTCCACGCTGGCGCCGCGCAAGACCGCTTCCGGCATCCCGGCCTACGACGAGATGTTCGGCAGTCCGGCGGGCCCGGGCGATGCCGCACCCTCGCGAGAGGCGTATCGGGAGCTGTACCAGACGCTCGCCAAGATGACGCAGGAAGAGCTGCGCGGTCGGACCGAGTCCCTCGCCAGCTCGTACCTCGCGCAGGGCGTGACGTTCGACTTCGCCGGCGAGGAACGGCCCTTCCCGCTCGACGCGGTGCCCCGCGTCATCGCGTACGACGAGTGGTCCCGGATCGAGGCGGGCGTGAAACAGCGCGTCCGCGCGCTCGAGGCCTTCCTCGACGACGCCTACGGCAATCAGCACTGCGTGCGCGACGGCATCCTGCCCGCCGGTCTCATCTCGTCGTCGCAGTACTTCTATCGCCAGGCGGCCGGCATCCGCAGCGCCAACGGCGTGCGCATCCAGGTCTCGGGGATCGACCTCATCCGCGACGAGCACGGCGAGATGCGTGTGCTCGAAGACAACGTGCGCGTGCCCTCGGGCGTCTCGTACGTCATCTCGAACCGTCGCGTCATGGCGCAGACCCTGCCCGAGCTGTTCGTCTCGATGCGGGTGCGCCCGGTCGGCGACTACCCCAACAAGCTGCTCGCCGCCCTCCGCGCGTCGGCCCCGCCCGGGATCGACGACCCGAACATCGTCGTGCTCACCCCGGGTGTCTACAACTCGGCCTACTTCGAGCACACGCTGCTCGCGCGCCTCATGGGCGTCGAGCTCGTCGAGGGCCGTGACCTGCTCTGCATCGGCGGCAAGGTGTTCATGCGCACCACCCGCGGGCCGCAGCGCGTGGACGTGATCTACCGCCGCGTCGACGACGACTTCCTCGACCCGCTGCAGTTCCGCGCCGACTCGATGCTGGGTGCTCCCGGCCTCATGCTCGCCGCGCGCCTCGGCAACGTCACGATCGCCAACGCGGTCGGCAACGGCGTCGCCGACGACAAGCTGCTCTACACCTACGTGCCCGACCTCATCCGGTACTACCTGGCCGAGGAACCGATCCTCAAGAACGTCGACACCTGGCGCCTCGAGGATCCGGGCGCCCTCGAAGAGGTGCTCGACCGCCTGCCCGAACTGGTGGTCAAGCCCGTCGACGGGTCCGGGGGCAAGGGACTGGTCGTGGGACCGGATGCCTCGCCCGCCGAGCTCGACGCGCTCCGCAAGCGCCTGCTCGCCGACCCCCGCGGGTGGATCGCGCAACCGGTCGTCATGCTCTCGACCATCCCGACGCTGGTGGAGGACGGGATGCGTCCGCGCCACGCCGACCTGCGTCCCTTCGCCGTGAACGACGGCGACGACATCTGGGTGCTGCCCGGCGGCCTCACGCGGGTCGCGCTCCCCGAGGGGCAGCTCGTCGTGAACTCCAGCCAGGGCGGCGGGTCCAAGGACACGTGGGTCGTCGGCGGTTCCGCCCCCTCGCACGTCGAGTACGGCCAAGGCCAGGGCGTCTCGGGTCTCGTCGCCGATCAGGCGGCGGTGACGGAGTCGATCCCGATCATCTACGACGGCCAGCCGGCTCCCGCCACCGCTCCCCGCGATCCGCGCGCGGGCGGTCGCGAGCAGCAGGAACAGCAGCAGCAGGACGCCGCCGTGGAGCACGGCCCGCAGGCCGAGCAGCAGCAGCAACAGGCCGAGCGACGGGTCCCGGACCCTTCGACGAGCTCAGGGTCCTCGACCGGCTCGGGGATCGAGGAGGTCGGGTCATGCTGAGCCGCATCGCAGAGAGCCTGTTCTGGATCGGGCGGTACATCGAGCGCAGCGACGGCACGGCGCGCATCCTCGACGTGCACCTGCAGCTGCTCCTCGAAGACCCGTGGATCGACGAGGACACCGCGTGCCGTTCGCTGCTGAGCGTGATGGGCTCGGCCTGGCCCGAGAACGTCGACTCCGTTCGCCGCGACGACGTGCTGGCCCGCCTGGCGGTCGACCGCATGAACCCGTCGAGCATCGCGTACTCGATCACGGCGGCGCGCGAGAACGCCCGCCGCGCGCGCGAGATCGTCTCGACCGAGCTGTGGGAGATCCTCAACACCACGAACTCGCGGATGCCACGGCGCCTGCAGACCGAGAAGGTGCACGAGTTCTTCCAGTGGGTGCGCGAGCGCGCCGCCCTGGCGATCGGCATCGTCGACTCGTCGACGAACCGCGACGAGGCCTGGCAGTTCTTCACCCTCGGGCGCAGCATCGAGCGCACCGACATGACCGCCCGACTTCTCGCGACGCGGTCGCTCACCGAGGTCTCCGGGCCCTCGTGGACGACCATCCTCCGCTCGTGCGGCGCGTACGAGGCCTACCTGCGGACGTATCGCGGGATGCCGAGCGCCCGCAACGCGGCCGAGTTCCTGCTGCTCGACCGCTTGTTCCCGCGCTCGATCATCTACTCGATCCAGCGCGCCGAGGACTGCATGAGCGCGATCGACCCCCGCGCCGACCGCGTCGGCCACTCCAACACGGTGCTGCGCGCCCTCGGCCAGATCCGCAACGACCTCGAGTACCGGCCCGTGAGCGACGTGCTCACGGATCTCCCCGAGCACATGCAGCGCGTGCAGACGGTGACGCGCGAGGCGTCGGAGGCGATCCGCTCGCGCTTCTTCCCGACGCAGGCCGAGCCCAGCTGGATCGGGGAGATCTCATGATGGATGCCATGTCCGCGGCGTTCGCGGTCGTTCCGGGAGGCCGACGATGAAGCGTCTGCGCATCGAGCACCAGACTGGCTTCGCCTACCCCGGCGACGTGTCGGCGTCGTACAACGAGGCGCGCATGCTGCCGCACTCGACCGACAGCCAGTTCGTGCTGAGCTCGTCGCTCGACATCGAGCCGTCGACCTCGGTCAACCAGTACGTCGACTACTTCGGCACGCGCGTGGCGGCCTTCGACGTCCTCTCCCCGCACGCCGCCCTCACGATCACGGCGCGCTCTCTCGTCGAGGTGCGACCGCGCCCGATCGAGCACGCCGACATCACGTGGGAGCAGCTCGCCGTCGAGGCCGCGGGATCGATCGCCACCGTCGAACAGCTGACGCAGACGCGTCGCACCACCCCGCACCCCGAGGTCGTCGAGCTGGCGCGCTCCATCGCGGCGCAACACGACCGCCCCGGCCCCGCCGCGCACGCCATCGCCGAGGCGATCGGCGACGCGATCGAGTACATGCAGGGCGTGACCGGCGTGCACTCGACCGCGGTCGACGCCTGGGAGGCGCGCAAGGGCGTCTGCCAGGACATCGCCCACATTGCGATCGGGGCGCTGCGCGAAGTCGGCATCCCGGCCCGCTACATCTCGGGGTACCTGCACCCGAAGCCGTCCGCCGAGGTCGGCGAGGCCGTGACGGGGGAGTCGCACGCGTGGGTCGAGTGGTTCGCCGGCGACTGGCAGGGCTTCGACCCGACGAACAACATCGAGATCGGCGACCGCCACGTGCTCGTCGGCCGGGGACGCGACTACAACGACGTGCCGCCGCTGCGCGGGGTCTACGCCGGTCCCGGGAAGAGTCAGCTCAAGGTGAAGGTCACGATCACGCGCGAGACGTGACGGCGCGGCTCAACCGCGCCTGCACCTCGCGGTGGAGGTCTTCGAGGGTGCTCGTCTCGCCGACGTCGTAGCGGCGAGCCCACTCGTCGAGCGTGGTGCGCATCTCGAGGCCGGCGACGCCGAGGGCCGTGCGGACGTCGAGCTCGGCGAGGCCGATCCGTTGGGCGATCTCGGGCACGAAGCGATCGGCCGACGTGACCTCGCGACGGACGGCGGCGCCGAGCAGCGCGGGTTCGTGGGCGATGAGCCGGCGCACGCGGAGGAAGCGCTCGCGCGCCCGGACATCGGCATCCAGAAGCTCCAGCTCTCGGGCGAACACCTGACGGAGCGCGGTCAGGAGCGCGGCGACGTCGTCGCCGGCCTCGGCCACCCCGGACAGCGCATCGGCGAAGCGCCCGTCGTCGATGAAGACGGCGTCTTCCTTGGTGCCGGCGAGGCGGAAGAACGTGCGCGGGGAGACGCCGGCGCGTGCGGCGATCTCGTCGACGGTGGTGCCCGTGACGCCCTTCTGTTCGAACAGGTCGAGGGCCGCGGCGCAGATCTCCACCGCGGTCTCGCGGCGTCGACGCTCGCGCAGACCCTCGACGGGGGCGGCCGGGGTGCTCATATCCGATACAGTAGTCCATGCCTTATTGGCAGTAACTGCCAACTTGCCCGTCTCTGCTCAGATTGGTCGACCATGGTCTCCACCGGAACCGTTCCCGCCGCCGCCCCGCCCGGCAAGGCCGCCGCTCGCCCGGGCGCCGTCATCGCCCTGCTCGTCATCGCCGCCTTCGTCGTCATCCTCAACGAGACGATCATGGGTGTGGCGCTGCCCGAGCTGATGCGCGAGCTCGACATCACCGCCGCCTCGGCGCAGTGGCTGACGACCGCGTTCCTGCTCACGATGGCGGTGGTCATCCCCACGACCGGCTTCCTCATCCAGCGCTTCCCGCTGCGGACGCTGTTCTTCACCGCGATGGGCCTCTTCACCCTCGGCACGGTGATCGCGGCGACCGCGCCCGGGTTCGGCGTGCTGCTGATCGGCCGCATCGTCCAGGCCTCGGGCACCGCGATCATGATTCCGCTGCTGTTCACCACGGTGCTGAACGTCGTCCCCGCCCACCGACGCGGGCGCATGATGGGGCTCATCTCGATCGTCATCTCGGTCGCCCCGGCCGTCGGTCCCACCGTGTCGGGCCTCATCCTGTCGGTGTTCCCCTGGCGCGCGATGTTCATCGTCATGATCCCCATCGCGCTGATCGCGATCGCGCTCGGCGCCCGCTGGGTGCAGAACCTCACCGACACGCGACGCGTCACCCTCGACGTGCTCTCGGTGGTGCTCTCGGCGCTGGCCTTCGGCGGCCTCATCTTCGGCCTGTCGAGCATCGGCGAGGCGGCGAGCGGGCACGAGATCGTTCCGGTCTGGATGCCGCTGGCCCTCGGCGCGATCGCCCTGGCGGCGTTCGTCGTCCGTCAGGTGCGCCTCGGCTCGACCGATCGGGTGCTGCTCAACCTCGGGGTCTTCCGGCACTCGTCGTTCACCGTCGCGGTGATCCTCGTGGTGGTCGCCATGACGACGCTGTTCGGCGTTCTCATCCTGCTGCCGCTGTACCTGCAGAACGTCCTCGGACTCGGCACGCTCCCCACCGGGCTCATGCTGCTCCCCGGCGGACTGCTGATGGGGCTGATGGCGCCGCTCGTCGGTAACCTCTTCGACCGCTTCGGCGCCCGTCCGCTCGTGCTCCCGGGCGCTGTCGTGGCCGGCGTGGCGCTGTGGGGCTTCGCGACGCTCTCGGTCTCGACGCCGATCGGCTTCGTCATCGCCGTGCATTGCCTGCTGAGCCTGGGCCTGGCGTTCATGTTCACCCCGCTCATGACCTCGGCGCTCGGCTCGCTTCCGCGCGAGCTCTACCCGCACGGCTCCGCGATCGTCTCCACCGTCCAGCAGCTCGCGGGAGCCGCGGGCACGGCGGTGTTCGTGACGCTGATGACGGTGGGCGCCGCGTCGGCGGCGAGCGGGGGAGCGAGTGTCGTGGATGCCACGGCCTCCGGCATCCACACCGCCTTCTTCGTTGCGGCGTGCCTGTCGATCGCGGTGATCGTGCTCGCGGCGTTCGTACGGACGCCGAAGCAGGTCGAGGGCGTGGAGGGGGTGCCGGCGCACTGACGCGCGGTGCGGGGGTGTCGGGCTACGGCACCCCCGTCGATGCCCGGGCCACCAGCTCCGGCGCGAAGACCGTCTGCCGCGTCGGTCGCTCGGGGTCGTCGGCCTCGTCGAGCAGGATGCGCATCGCCGTCCCCCCGATCAGCGCGCTCGGCTGGCGGACGGAGGTCAACGGCACCGCCGCGGCCGCGGCGAAAGGGATGTCGTCGAAGCCGACCACGGCGATCTCGTGGGGGACGAGCATGCGCCCGTCGACGACGAGACCCTGCAGCAGTCCGAGCGCGACGAGGTCGTTGCCGGCGAACACGGCGTCGGGGCGGTCGGAACGGTCGCGTGCGAGCAGGCGCCGCGCGGCGGCCACCCCCTCGTCGACGGTCAAGGCGTGCGTGGGGACGACCTCGAGCGTGGCTCGATGGGTGCTGTTCTCGACGGCGCTGCGCGCCCCGGCGAGGCGGTCGGTGACCTGACGGATGTCGAAACCGCCGCCCACGAACGCGAGGCGACGGCGACCCCGTTCCAGCAGGTGTTCCGCCGCGAGTCGCCCGCCTGCCACGCTGTCGACCGAGACCGAGGAGAACTGCGCGTCGCCGGAGAAGCGGTCGATGAGAACGGACGGGATGCCGCGGGCCCGAAGTCGCTTGAGGCGTGCCGTCACGTCGCCGAAGGGGGCGATGAGCAGGCCGCGCACCATCTGCTGCTCGAAGAGATCGATGTACAGCGTCTCGCGGGCGGCATCCTCGTCGCTGTTCCCGTGCAGGACGGCGAGACCGCGGGCCGTGGCCTCGTGTTCGGCGCCGCCCACGACGTCGGCGAAGAAGGGGTTACGGCCGTCGAGGGCGACGAAGCCCACGGTCGTGCTCACCCCCGCGCGCAGCTGACGGGCCGCGTCGTTGCGGACGTAGCCCAGCTCCTCGATGGCGTTGTTGACGCGTTCGATCGACGAGGCGGAGACGGTGTCGGGGCGGTTGAGGACGTTGGAGACGGTCCCGACCGAGACGCCCGCGAGGGTCGCGACATCGCGGATGCTGATCGACACGGCGCCTCCTCACGTCACGATCCGGTCTCGACGCGATCCCGACTTGACCACGTCGTCGGGCTCACCCTACAGTGACTGGCATCAGATCTGAAACGTTTCAGATTTGACCGGGAAACCGGATCGACCCTCAATGAGGAGGCCGCATGGCTGACGCGACGGACGCGACACCCGCCCCGCCCGATCACGCGCTCGAGCTGCGACGCGTGATGAAGTCGTTCGGCCCCGTGGTGGCCCTGCGGTCGGGGAGCCTCGTGCTCGACCGCGGTTCGATCCACGCCCTGATCGGGGAGAACGGCGCGGGGAAGTCCACGCTCGTGAAGATCATCGCGGGGCTGTACCGCCGCGACGACGGGGACTTCCTGCTCGACGGCGCGAGCGTCGACTTCGCCAGCACGGCGCAGTCGAAGGCCGCCGGCATCGCGGTGATCTACCAGGAGCCGACGCTCTTCCCCGACCTCTCGGTCACCGAGAACATCTTCATGGGCCGCCAGCCCACCGGGCGTCTCGGCCGCATCGATCGCGCCGCGATGCGCGAGGAGGCGACGCGCATCTTCCAGCGTCTCGGCGTCGCCCTCGACCCCGACCGGGTGACCGAGGGTCTCTCGATCGCCGACCAGCAGATCATCGAGATCGCCAAGGCCATCTCGCTCGATGCTCGCGTGCTCATCATGGACGAGCCGACCGCCGCCCTCAGCGGCGTCGAGGTCGAGCGTCTGTTCGCGGTCGCGCGGAGCCTGCGCGACGAGGGCCGCGCCCTCCTGTTCATCTCGCACCGTTTCGACGAGGTGTTCGCCCTCTGCGACACCGTCACCGTGATGCGCGACGGCGCGTACGTGCACACCACCCCCCTGGCCGACACCACGGTCGACGACCTGGTCCGCCAGATGGTGGGACGCGACGTGACCGAGCTCTTCCCCAAGCTCCCGTCCGCACCCGGCGATGTCGTGCTCGAGGTCGAGGGGCTCACGCGACCCGGAGTATTCCGCGACGTGTCGTTCTCGCTGCGTGCCGGTGAGATCGTCGGGCTCGCGGGGCTCGTCGGCGCCGGACGCAGCGAGGTCGCCCGCGCGATCTTCGGCGTCGACGCGTACGAGTCGGGGACGGTTCGGCTGGGTGGCACCGTGCTCCCCAAGAGCAGCGTCCGTCAGGCGACCGCGCGCGGTCTGGCCCTCGTGCCCGAGGACCGCCGCAAGCAGGGCCTCGTGCTCGACGAGGGCGTCTCCCGCAACATCACCCTGGCGATCCGCTCGAAACTCTCCCGCTGGGGGCTGTTGCGCACGACCGACGAGAACCGCGCCGCCCGCGAGTGGGCGAGCCGCCTCGAGGTCAAGACGGCGGCTCTGGATGCCACGACGGGAACGCTCAGCGGCGGCAACCAGCAGAAGGTCGTCATCGGGAAGTGGCTCGCCACTCAACCCCGCGTCCTCATCGTCGACGAACCCACCCGCGGCATCGACGTGGGCACGAAGTCCGAGGTGCACCGCCTGCTCTCCGAGCTCGCCCAGCAGGGGTTGGCGATCCTCATGATCTCGAGCGAGCTGCCCGAGGTGCTCGGCATGGCCGACCGCGTCCTCGTCATGCGCGAAGGGCGACTGACGGGGGAGTTCGCCCGAGCGGATGCCACCCCCGAGGCCGTCATGTTCGCGGCGACCGCCGAGGCGGGGGCATCGCTGTGAGCGCGGCCTTCTTCCTCGTCCTCCCGACCACCCCTGAAGCGGAGAGCCTCCGATGAGCACCGCCACCCCCGTCCGTCCGGGCACGAGCCCCGCGGCGAAGCTGGTCTCCCACGTCGCCACGGCGCGTGAGAGCGGCATCGTCCTCGCTCTCGTGCTGATCGTCGTCGTCGCGACGCTGAACAACCCGACGTTCCTCTTCTCTCCCGACGGCTTCCGCGACCTTCTGCTGACCCCGTCGCTGCTCCTGCTCGTGGCCGTCGGCCAAGCGATCGTCATCATCACGCGCAACGTCGATCTCTCGGTCGGTTCCGTGGTGGGCATCACCGCCTACCTGACCGGGCGGCTGTTCATCGACGTCCCCGGTCTGCCCCTCGGGGTCGTCTTCCTCGCCGGCATCGTCGTCGGTGGCATCCTGGGTCTCGTCAACGGCGCGCTGGTGGCGTACGCGAAGGTGCCCGCGCTGGTCATCACGCTCGGCACGATGTACATCTACCGCGGCATCAACGTGGCGTGGGCGGGCAGCAACCGGGTCAACGCGTCCGACCTACCCGCGGACTTCCGCGGGCTCGGCACGGGCCAGGTGCTCGGCATCCCGATCCTGACGATCCTCGCGGTCGTGGTCCTCATCGGCGCCGCCTGGTATCTGCGCAACCTCCGCAGCGGGCGCGAGCTGTACGCGATCGGGTCCGACCCGGCCGCCGCGCACCTTTACGGCCTCAAGGTGAACCGCCGCATCATCGGCGCGTTCGTCACCAGCGGCGCCCTCGCGGGACTCGCCGGCGTGCTCTACGCGGCGCGCTACGGCACCGTCGCCTCCAACGCCGGGTTCGGCTGGGAACTGCAGGCCATCGGTGCGGCCGTGATCGGCGGTGTCGCCATCTCCGGCGGCGTCGGAACCGTGTGGGGCGCAGCGATCGGCGCCTACCTGCTGCTCACGATCAACCGCGCCCTGCCGATCCTCGGCATCGACGACTTCTGGCAGCGGGCCGTGGTCGGTGCGCTCATCCTCGGCGCCATCGTGCTCGACCGCGTGCTCGCCGTCCGACAGTCCCGCAAGCTCACCGCAGAGAGGGAGACGGGCCGATGACCTCCACCGCCGTCGACGACCGCGCCCGCACCTACCGCGCGCACGCCCGCCCGTTCTGGCGCCGCGCCGTGCTCACGCGCGAGGCCGCGATCATCGGCATCCTGTTGCTGGTCATCGTCGTGTCGCTCGCGACCGTGCGCAACTTCGACAGCCCGCTCACGGTCACGTACCTGCTGCGGGACATCGCACCGATCCTCCTGATCGCGCTGCCGATGACGCTCATCATCATCACCGAGGAGATCGACCTCTCGGTCGCCAGCATCGTGGGGCTGTCGAGCGTCACGGTGGGCGTGCTCACGCAGTCCGGCTGGCCCTTCGAGCTGGCCGCGCTCGCGGCGATCGTCGTCGGCCTCGTCGCCGGGGCGATCAACGGCTTCCTCGTCACGGTCGTGGGGCTGCCCTCGCTCGCCGTCACGATCGGAACGCTCGCGCTCTTCCGTGGCATCGCCGTGGGCCTACTCGGCACCGAGGCGGTCACGGAGTTCCCCGAGACGTGGACCGACGTGGCGAAGGCGAACATCCCCGGTACCCCGCTGCCGCTGATCATGATCCCCTTCGTCGTGCTCGCGATCGTGTTCGCCGTGCTCCTGCACCTCACCGCCTTCGGTCGCTCGCTGTACGCCATCGGCCTGAACAAGGAGGCGGCGCAGTTCTCCGGGATCGACGTCGCCCGCACCAAGTTCGTGCTGTTCGTCATGAGCGGCACCGTCTCGGGCTTCGCCGGGGTGTACTTCACGCTGCTGTACAGCAACGCACGCGGCGAGAACGCCATGGGAATGGAACTGCAGGTCATCGCGGCGGTGCTGCTCGGCGGGGTGTCGATCTTCGGCGGCCGCGGCGCCCTCCACGGCGTCATCGCCGGCGTGCTGCTCATCGGCACGCTCGGCAGCGCCCTGCGTCTCGCCGGAGTCACGAGCGACATCATCAACGTCATCACCGGGCTGCTCCTCGTGCTCTCGGTCGTGTCCGCCAGCCTCCTCGCCTGGCTGCAGGCCCGCCGCGTCACCGCGCTCGGCAAGAGGAAGAACGCGCGGTCGGCCGCTCCGGCGCCGACCGTCTGACCCCGTCCACCACCCGCACCACCACCACTTGCATCACGGAAGGAAACAACGATGTTCGCATTCACCCGTAAGACCCGCGTCGGCACCGCTGCCGCCGCTCTGACCCTGGCGGTCACCCTCCTCGCCACCGGCTGCTCCGGCGGCGCCGGCGGCGGCTCCGGATCGGGGGGTGACGGGGGGAACCTCTCGATCACCTTCCTGCCGAAGAACCTCGGCAACCCGTACTTCGAGACCTCGAACAAGGGTGGCGAAGAGGCCATCAAGGAGTTCGGCGGCACCTTCGAGCAGGTCGGGCCCAGCGAGGCGACCCCGACCTCGCAGGTCCAGTACATCCAGACCGCCGCTCAGCAGGGCGTCGGCGGCCTCGTCATCTCGGCCAACGACCCCTCGGCCATCTGCGATGCTCTCGACGAGGCCCGCAGCGCCGGCGTGAAGGTCGTCACGTTCGACTCCGACACCGACGCCAAGTGCCGCGACCTCTTCATCAACCAGGCCACGGCCGAGGGCATCGCCAAGGTGCAGGTCGACCTGGTCGCGAAGCAGATCGGCGACGCCGGTCAGGTCGCCGTCCTGTCGGCGGCCGCGAACGCGACGAACCAGAACGCCTGGATCGAGCTGATGAAGAAGGACTTCGCCGCCGATCACCCGAACATCGAGCTCGTCGACGTCGTGTACGGAGACGACGACGACCAGACCTCGTTCGACCGCACCGCGGCCCTGCTGCAGACCTACCCGAACCTCAAGGGCATCGTCTCGCCGACCACCGTCGGCATCGCCGCGGCCGGTCGCTACCTCTCGACCTCGGAGTACAAGGGCAAGGTCGCGCTGACCGGTCTGGGCACGCCGAACCAGCTGCGCGAGTACGTGCAGGACGGCACCATCACGTCGTTCGCCCTGTGGAACCCGGCGGACCTCGGCTACCTGAGCGCCTACGCCACCAAGGCGCTCATCGACGGCACCATCACCGGCAAGGAAGGCGACTCCTTCGACGCCGGCAAGCTCGGGAAGTTCACGGTCGGTGCCGACGCCACCGTTCTCCTGGGCGACCCCTACGTGTTCGACGCCTCGAACATCGGCAACTTCGACTTCTGAGTCGACGCCCCGCATCGGCCCCGGCCGCCCCCGTGGCGGTCGGGGCTTCGGCCGTTCCGGGGCCCGGCGTTCCACGGGCGCGCCGGGTTCCACGGGCGCGCGGGGGTTCCCGGGAGGAGATCTGGGGAGCGGAGGGCGGGGAAGGCGCAGATGGTCCTCCCGTCCCGGGGAGTCCTCCGTTCGGGGAGTGGGGCCGGTGCCCACGGAGTCCGCGCCGGGAGTCCGCGGCACGAGCCGGCGGCCGGGCGCGGGAAGCGCCGCCCCTCCGGTATGGCGTGCTCTACCCGCTCGACGCCCGCACCACGAGCTCGGGGCGGAACCGCACCCGCCGCTCGGCGGAGTCGACGCCGCCGTCGAGCTGGCGGAGCAGAAGGTCGACCGCGGTCGAACCGAGGGCCTCGGCGGGCTGGCGCACCGAGGTGAGGGGGACGACGGTCGCCGCGGCGAAGTCGATGTCGTCGTAGCCGACGAGGGCGATGTCGTCGGGCACACGGATGTCGCCGAGCATGGTCAGGGCCTGCAGCACGCCCACGGCCAGAAGATCGTTGGCCGCGAAGACGGCGTCGGGGCGGTCGGAGCGCTCCCGCAGCCCCTCACCGGCGGCGCGACCGGCGAGGACGGTCATGGCATCCGTCTCGATGATCTCGAGCGCCGCGTCCGCGACCTCGGTCACCGCGCGGCGCGCACCCGCGAGGCGGTCGGCCACCTGGCGGGTGGTGAGCGGGCCGGCGACGAAGGCGATGCGGCGGCGTCCCTGGGCGAGAAGGTGCGCGACCGCGAGGTAGCCCCCCTCGACGTCGTCGACCGACACCGTGCAGGCGTCCTCGCCGGGCGTCTGCTCGTCGACGAGGACGACCGGGATGCCGGCGGCGGCGAGGTGCTCCACGACGTCTCCGTCGGCGTCGGCCGGGGTGAGGAGAACCCCGGCGACCCGCTGCTCGCGGAACTGGTCGAGATACAGGCGTTCCTGGTCGGCGTCGGCTCCGCTGGACCCGAGGAGGACGACGTACCCGTCGGCGGCGGCGCGCGCTTCGGCGCCGCGGGCGACGGCCGCGAAGAAGGGGTTGCCGACGTCGAGCACGATCAGCGCGATCGCCCGGCTCCGTCCCGCGCGCAACTGACGGGCGGCGTCGTTGCGCACGTAGCCGAGAGCGTCGATGGAGGCGCGGACGCGCTCGACGACCCCGGGCGACACCGTGTCGCGACCGTTGAGCACATTCGAGACGGTGCCCACCGAGACGCCGGCGTGGGCGGCGACGTCTTTGATTTTGACCGCCATGATCCGACGACGATATCGCACGCGTCCGCGCATCGTGCTACCGTGACGTGAAACGATTCATTCTCGAGGAGGAGAACGCCCCATGCCCGCCCGTGTCTGCTTCGAACTCCGCGTTCGGCCCGAGCTGATCGACGAGTACGTCGCCCGGCACACGCCGGTCCGCGCCGAGATGCTCGCCGAGATCGCTGCCGCCGGACGACGCAACTACTCCCTGTTCCTCGGCGAGGGCGGACGGCTCATCGGCTACTACGAGACCGACGACGACGCGGCCGCCCAGGCCTACCTCGCCGCCTCTCCGATAGCCGCCGCGTGGGAGGCCGAGATGGCCCCCTTCTTCCTCGACCTCGAGGGCCGCCCCGACCAGGCGGCGACCCCGCTCACCGAGGTCTTCCACCTCGCCGACCAGCTCGGCGCGAGCGTACGCCCGGCGTCCGCCCCCTCCGACCATTCCGCGAGCGCCGAGTCCTCGGCATCCGCCCCGACCGAAAGCACCCGTTCATGACGACGCTGTCTCCCGAGATCCTCTCGACCCTCCAAGCCCAGGCCATCGAGCTGCCCTCCTGGGCCTTCGGCAACTCCGGCACGCGCTTCCGCGTGTTCCCCACCGCCGGCACCCCGCGCGACCCGTTCGAGAAGATCGCGGATGCCGCCGAGGTCAATCGCCTGACCGCCCTCGCCCCCACGGTGGCCCTGCACATCCCGTGGGACCTCGTCGACGACTACACGGCTCTCCGCCGCCACGCCGAGGACCTGGGCGTGAAGCTCGGCACGGTGAACTCGAACACCTTCCAGGACGAGGACTACAAGTTCGGCGCCCTCACCCACCACGACGAGCGCATCCGTCGCAAGGCCATCGACCACCACCTCGCCTGCATCGACGTGATGGATGCCACGGGCTCGCGCGACCTGAAGATCTGGCTCGCCGAGGGCTCGAACTACCCCGGTCAGAACGACATGCGCGGACGTCAGGACCGCCTGCAGGACTCGCTGCAGCAGATCTACGCGCGCCTCGGCGACGACCAGCGGCTCGTGCTCGAGTACAAGTTCTTCGAGCCGTCGTTCTACCACACCGATGTTCCCGACTGGGGGACCTCCTATGCCCAGGTCGCCTCGCTCGGCGACAAAGCGATGGTCTGCCTCGACACGGGTCACCACGCGCCCGGCACGAACATCGAGTTCATCGTCATGCAGCTCCTGCGTCTCGGAAAGCTCGGCTCGTTCGACTTCAACTCGCGCTTCTACGCCGACGACGACCTGATCGTCGGGGCGGCCGATCCGTTCCAGCTGTTCCGCATCCTCACCGAGGTCGTGCGCGGTGGAGGCCTGAACAACCCCGACGTGGCCTTCATGCTCGACCAGTGCCACAACATCGAGGACAAGATCCCCGGCCAGATCCGCTCGGTGCTCAACGTGCAGGAGATGACGGCGCGCGCGCTCCTCATCGACCGTCAGGCTCTGGATGCCGCGCAGCAGGCGAACGACGTGCTCGGCGCCAACGCGGTCCTCATGGACGCGTTCTACACCGACGTGCGTCCGGCCCTCGCGGAGTGGCGCGAGTCGCGCGGCCTCCCCGCCGACCCGATGGCCGCGTTCGCGGCATCCGGTTACCTGCCCCGCATCGCCGAAGAGCGCGTCGGCGGCACCCAGGCCGGCTGGGGCGCCTGACCTGTTTCTGCCCCGGCGGTCGAGTGTCCAGAACACGCCGTATCCGGGCACCCCGATACGGCGTGTCTTGGACACTCGACAACCACCACGCGCGAAACCCGACGACTGAGATGAACGGAAGACCATGACCAGCTCCACCGCCGCCGACCTCGTCGCGCGCAGCAACCGCCTCGGCTCCGACCCCAAGGTCACCAACTACGCCGGCGGCAACACCTCCGCCAAGGGCACCGACATCGATCCCGTGACCGGCGAGCCGGTCGAGCTGCTGTGGGTCAAGGGCTCCGGCGGCGACCTCGGCACCCTCACCGAGAAGGGCCTCGCGGTCCTGCGGCTCGACCGCATGCGCGCTCTCGTCGACGTCTACCCGGGCATCGAGCGCGAAGACGAGATGGTCGCCGCGTTCGACTACTGCCTGCACGGCAAGGGCGGTGCCGCCCCCTCGATCGACACCGCGATGCACGGACTCGTGGATGCCGCGCACGTCGACCACCTGCATCCCGATGCGGGTATCGCGATCGCGACCGCGGCCGACGGCGAAGAGCTGACGACGACCATCTTCGGCGACAAGGTCGTGTGGGTGCCGTGGCGCCGGCCCGGGTTCCAGCTGGGCCTCGACATCGCCGCGATCAAGGAGAAGAACCCGCAGGCGATCGGTACGATCCTCGGCGGCCACGGCATCACGGCGTGGGGCGACACCTCCGAGGAGGCCGAGCGCAACAGCCTCTGGATCATCGACACCGCGCAGGCCTACATCGACGAGCACGGCGCGGCCGAGCCGTTCGGCGGGGTGCGCGACGGCTTCGCGGCTCTGCCCGAGGCGGAGCGCCGGGCGAAGGCGGCGGCCCTCGCCCCGACCATCCGCGGCCTCGCCTCGACCGACAAGCCGATGGTCGGCCACTTCGCCGATGCCGAGGTCGTGCTGGACTTCCTGGCATCCGAGAAGGCTCCCGTCCTCGCCGCGCTCGGGACGAGCTGCCCCGACCACTTCCTGCGCACGAAGGTCAAGCCGCTCATCCTCGATCTGCCGGCCGACGCCTCGGTCGAGGATTCGATCGCGCGCCTGAAGGAGCTGCACGTCGCGTACCGCGAGGACTACCAGGCGTACTACGACGCGCACGCGGATGCCGACTCCCCGGCGATCCGCGGCGCCGACCCGCTCATCGTGCTCGTGCCGGGGGTGGGCATGTTCTCGTACGGCGCGAACAAGCAGACCGCGCGCGTGGCGGGCGAGTTCTACGTCAACGCCATCAACGTTATGCGCGGAGCCGAGGCCCTTTCGACGTACTCCCCGATCTCGGATGCCGAGAAGTTCCGCATCGAGTATTGGGCGCTGGAGGAGGCCAAGCTCCAGCGCATGCCGAAGCCCAAGACCCACCAGGGTCGTATCGCGTTCGTCACGGGCGCGGCATCCGGAATCGGCAAGGCCATCGCGACCCGCCTCGCCGCCGAGGGCGCGTGCGTCGTCGTCGCCGACCTCGACCTCGAGAAGGCCCGGGCCGTCGCCGCCGAGCTGGGCTCGACCGACGTCGCCATCGGGGTCGCCGCGAACGTGGCGGATGCCGACGGCGTGCAGGCCGCGATCGACGCCACCGTGCTCGCCTTCGGCGGCATCGACCTCGTCGTCAACAACGCCGGGCTCTCGCTGTCGAAGCCGCTGCTGGAGACCACCGAGAAGGACTGGGACCTGCAGCACGACGTCATGGCCAAGGGGTCGTTCCTCGTGTCGAAGGCCGCGGCCAAGGCGCTCATCGAGCAGAAGATGGGCGGAGACGTCATCTACATCTCGTCGAAGAACAGCGTGTTCGCCGGCCCGAACAACATCGCGTACTCGGCGACCAAGGCCGACCAGGCGCACCAGGTGCGTCTGCTCGCGGTCGAGCTGGGCGAGCACGGCGTGCGCGTGAACGGCATCAACCCCGACGGCGTCGTGCGCGGCTCGGGCATCTTCGCCGCCGGCTGGGGCGCCAACCGCGCCGCCACCTACGGCGTCGAGGAGAAGGACCTCGGGCAGTTCTACGCGAACCGCACGATCCTCAAGCGCGAGGTGGTTCCCGAGAACGTCGCCGACGCGGTGTTCGTGCTGACCGGTCCCGAGCTCTCGCGCACCACCGGCCTGCACGTGCCCGTCGACTCGGGCGTCGCCGCGGCCTTCCTGCGATGAGCGGGGAGACCGCGGGCTCCCCGGCGCGCGGCGGCGTCCGTGCCGTCGCCGCCGTCGACCTCGGCGCCACGAGCGGTCGCGTGATGATCGGACGCGTCGGGGACGGGGTGCTCGAGCTCGAGCAGGTCGCCCGCTTCCCGAACGGGCCGGTCGAGCGGGCCGACGGGTGGCACTGGGATCTCGAGGCGCTGTGGGGACACGTCCACGCGGGCCTCACGGAGGCGCTGCGCCGCGAGCCGGGCATCGAGAGCGTCGGCATCGACTCGTGGGCCGTGGACTACGGGCTGCTCTCGCGCGACGGTGAGCTCGTCGCCGAGCCGTTCCACTATCGCGACGAACGCACGGCGCGCGGAGTGGATGCCGTGCACGGCATCGTCCCGTTCGAGGAGCTGTACCGCCGCAACGGTCTGCAGTTCCTCCCGTTCAACACCCTGTACCAGTACGCCGCCGACGCCCGCGTGGCGGACGCCGAGACGAGCCTGCTCATCCCCGACCTCCTCGCCGAGCGGCTCACCGGCCGCCGGGTGGCCGAACGGACGAACGCGTCGACCACCGGGCTGCTCGACGCGCACACGGGGGAGTGGGATCTCGCGCTCGCCGAGGCTCTCGGCATCCCGGGTCGCGTGCTCCCTCCGCTCGTCGATCCGGGCGAGACGATCGGGCACACGCCCCCCGGGATGGGCGGTGTGCCCGTGATCGCAGTGGGGTCGCACGACACGGCGTCGGCGATCGTCGCGGTTCCGCTCTCGTCGCCGAACGCGGCGTACATCTCCTGCGGGACGTGGGGCCTCGTGGGCCTCGAGGTCGCGGAACCGATCGTGACGGATGCCGCCCGCGCGGCGAACTTCACGAACGAGGGTGGAGTGGACGGACGCGTGCGGTTCCTCCACAACGTCACCGGGCTGTGGTTGCTGAGCGAGACGGTGCGCGCGTGGTCCGAGCGCGACGGCGCCCCGATCGACCTCCCGGCGCTGCTGGCCGAGGCGGCGACCGTTCCGACTCCCACCCGGTTGTTCGACGCGGACGACGCCTCGCTCGCCGCCCCGGGAGACATGCCGACGCGCATCGCGGCCCTGCTCGGGATGCCGGAGCCCGGCGCGGCTGAGCGCGCGGCCTTCGCCCGGGTCATCGTCGAGAGCATCGCCGACGCCTTCGCCCGGACCCTGCGCACGGCGGGAGAACTCGCCGGCCGCGGGATCGACGCGGTGCACCTGGTCGGTGGGGGAGCGCTCAATGCGCTGCTGTGCCAAGCGACCGCGGACCGCAGCGGACTCCCGGTGCTCGCGGGGCCGATCGAGGCGACCGCTCTCGGCAACGTCCTCGTCCAGGCGCGCGCCCTCGGCTGCTTCGGGGCCGACGCGTCGCTCGAGGATCTGCGCGTCCGCGTGGCATCCGCCTTTCCCACGGCGAGATTCGATCCCCGTCCCTGAAAACCCGGCCCGCGGGAAGACCGTCAGGCCTTATGCTGTGGTCAGACCACACGAAAGCGAGACACCCATGGTGCAGCGACAGCTCCCCAAAGTCGGCGAGCTCCTCGA
>JARBUN010000199.1 GCA_029239635.1 Microbacterium sp.
GTGCGCTGCTCGTCGGCATCCGTGGCTCTGGTCATGACCGTGCCAGCGTATCGGGCCGTCCGCGCGTCACTCGCCCGCCCGGGGTCCGTGGCGGGTGCGACGCCCCGTCGCCTCCGGCCGCCCTCACGCGCGCACCCGCGGACCCTCGGGCGGCACGGCCGCGAGGAGCGCCCGCGTGTACTCCTCGCGCGGCTTCGCGAACAGCTCGGCTGCCGGCGCCGCTTCGACGACCCGACCCCCGCGAAGCACGACGACGTCGTGGCTCATCTGCTGCACGATCGCCAGGTCGTGCGCGATGAAGAGGAACGTCAGCCCCTGTTCGACCTGCAGACGCCGCAGCAGCGCGAGCACGCGGGCTTGCACCGAGACGTCGAGCGATGCCGTGGCCTCGTCGAGGATCACGAGCTCGGGCTCGAGGGCGAGGGCCCGCGCGATCGACACGCGCTGGCGTTGCCCGCCGGAGAGCTCGTGCGGGTAGCGCTTCGCGAAGGCGGGGTCGAGGTCGACGAGATCGAGCAGCTCGTGCACGCGCGCGGTGCGCGAGGCCGCGGTCCGCCCGCCGAGCCGGTGCACGCGCAGCGGCTCCGCGATCGCGTCGGCGACCGTGCGGCGCGGGTCGATCGAGGCGAACGGGTCCTGGAACACCATCGCGATGCGACGGCGGTCGCGGCGCGGGGCGCGCAGCGCGTCGCGCACACCTTCTCCGGTGGCATCCGCGAGGGTCGCCGTGCCCGCGTGGGGTGCGACGAGACCGGTCAGCGCGTTCGCGATGGTGGACTTGCCCGAGCCCGACTCCCCCACCAGGGCGAGGGTCGTGCCGCGGCGCACGGTGAAGGACACGTCATCGACCGCGTGCACGGTGCGACGGCCGGCGGGGGTCTGCACGGGAAAGCGCACGTCGAGGTTCTCGACCGCGAGCAGCGGGCGGGCGGCGGGCTCCGGTGCGGGACCCGCTCCCGCGACGACCCGCGGGCGGGCCGCGAGCAGCTCCCGCGTGTAGACGTGGTGCGGATCGGCGTAGAGCTCCGTCAGGGGACGCTGCTCCACGGCCTCGCCGTGCCGCAGCACGATCACGTCGTCGGCGACCTGCCCGATGACGCCGAGGTCGTGGCTGATCCACACGACGGCGGTGCCGCGGTCGCGCTGCAGCTGCTGCACGAGGTCGATGATCTGCGCCTGCGTGGTCACATCCAGCGCCGTGGTCGGTTCGTCGGCGACCAGCAGCGCCGGGTCGCACGCGAGGGCGATCGCGATCATCACACGCTGGCGCTGCCCGCCCGAGAATTGGTGCGGGTACGCCTCGACCCGCGACGCGGGATCCGGGATGCCGACGGCCTCGAGCAGCGAGATCGCCCGGGTGTGCGCGGCCCGGCGGGTGAGTCCCCGGTGCGCCTCGAGGGACTCCGCGATCTGGCGCCCCGCCGTGAGGAAGGGGTTCAGGGAGGTCGACGGATCCTGGAAGACGAAGCCGACGGCGTCGCCGTGCACCGAGCGGAGCGTGCGGTCGGTGGCGCCCACGAGCTCGATGCCGGCGGCATCCGGACTCGTCTTCAGGATGCTCGAGCCGGTGACGCGGCGCCCCGGGGCATCGATCAGACCGGTCGCGGCGAGGACCGTCATCGATTTGCCCGAGCCGGATTCGCCCACGATGCCGAGGGTCTGCTCGCGCTCGACCGAGAAGTCCAGCCCGCGGACGATGGGGGTCTCACCGATCGCGACGCGGAGGTCGCGGACATCCAGAACCGTCATCGTCGGACCTCCTGAGTGGTGCGGGTCTCGCCGATCGCGACGCGGAGGTCGCGGACATGGGAAGCCTCCTGGTTCGTGTCGGGCGGGACCAGCCGCTCTCGGCGACGCCGGCGCTCTCCCTGCCGGGCCTCGATGATGGTGCGCTGCCGGGGGTCGAGACCGTCGCGCAGCCCGTCGCCGAGCAGGTTGAACGCGAGGGCGGTGACGAAGATGGCCGCGCCCGGGAACACGCTCATCCACCACGCCTGCGAGAGGAAGCCCTGCGCGGTGAACAGCATCCCGCCCCACGACGGAGCAGGCGGCTGGATGCCGAGGCCGAGGAACGACAGGGCGGCCTCGGACAGGATCGCGAACG
This sequence comes from Microbacterium sp., assembly GCA_029239635.1. Lineage (GTDB taxonomy): Bacteria > Actinomycetota > Actinomycetes > Actinomycetales > Microbacteriaceae > Microbacterium. The sequence continues at coordinate 2,105 of JARBUN010000199.1, forward strand.
CGAGCGAGAGGGAGGTCTGCACGACGATCGGTCCGCCGATGTTGGGCAGGACGTGACGCACGAGGATGACGGATGCCGGAGTGCCCATCGTGCGCGACACCTGGACGAACGGCGAGGTGCGCAGCGACAGCGTGCTCGCGCGGGCGACACGCGCGAAGATCGGCGTGTAGACGACACCGATCGCGATCGTGGTGGTGAGCATGCCGGGCTGGAAGATCGCGATGATCGCGAGAGCGAGGAGCAGGACGGGGAAGGCGAACATCACGTCGACCACGCGCATGAGGGTCGCATCGACCCAGCCGCCGGCGTATCCGGCCACGACGCCGAGAGCGAGGCCCATCACGAGGGCGATCGTCACGGCGATCGCGGCGATCGTGAGCGAGGTCCCGCCGGCGAGGAGGACGCGCGAGAACACATCGCGGCCGAGTTCGTCGGTGCCGAACCAGTGCGCCGCGCTCGGCGGGGTGAGGGCGTTCGCGACGTCGATCTGGTTGACGCCGTACGGCGCGATCCACGGCGCGAGCACCGAGGCCACCACGACGACGGTCAGCACGACCGCGGCGGCCACCGTGAGCGGGTTGGATGCGAGGAGACGCCAGGACCGGACGCGAGCACGCGGGTTCGCGACGCCGGGATCGCCGATGGCGGCGGGCACGGACCCGGAGGCGGGGCGGGGAGCGGGGGTGAGACTACTCATGCGGCTCGGATCCTCGGGTCGACGACGGCGTAGAGCACGTCCACGATCAGGTTGACGACGATGAACA
>JARBUN010000091.1 GCA_029239635.1 Microbacterium sp.
GGGCGTCGAGATCATGCACCAGGCGTGGACCACCGGCGAGGCGACCCTGTCCGGGAAGTACTACGAGGTCGACGGCGCGATCGTGCAGCCGAAGCCGCTGCAGCCCGGCGGCATCCCGCTGTGGATCGCGGGCGGCGGCGAGAAGGTCACGCTCAAGATCGCCGCGAAGTACGCCTCGTACACGAACTTCGGCGGCTCGATCGAGGAGTTCGAGCACAAGACCGCGGTCCTGCGCGGACACTGCGAGACGCTCGGCCGCGACGTGAGCGAGATCACGCAGTCGACGAACTTCAACACGATCGTCGCCGAGACCGAGTCCGAGGCCGAAGAGCGTCTCGCCGCGGTCGTGGCCCGGCTCCGCCCGCACGTGGGCGACGAGCGGGCGGATGCCATCGAGGCCGACTACCGCGCGTCCGACGGCTTCGGCACTCCCGAGCAGATCGTCGAGCGCCTGCGCGAGCGTGCCGCTCACGGCCTCGGCTACGCCATCCACTACTTCCCCGAGGCCGCGTACGACACCTCCGGCATCTCGCTGTTCGAGCGCGAGGTGATCCCCGCCCTCTGACGCGACGCGTGCGGGCGTCGAGAGGCCCCCACAACCCGAGAGCGCATCAGGTTAGGCTTGCCTAATGACGCACGAATTCGATCTCGACACGCGCCGTGCGGTGCTGGCTCACATGAATGCCGACCACCTCGACGACAACCTCCTCATCGTGCGGGCGTTCGGGCCGGACCCGGCCGCCGTCTCGGCGGTCATGGCCGGTTTCGACGGCGATGGGGGCGAGTGGGTGATAGCGGGGGCCGACGGAATCTCGTCGAGCGTGCGCATAGCCTGGCCCGGGGGTGCCATCGCCGAGCGTCGAGAGGTGCGCCGAGAGGTCGTCGCCCTCTACGACGCGGCGTGCGAGCGACTCGGCGTCACGCCGCGCCCGCACTGAAAAACAAAGGTAAGGATTACCTAACTAACTGCGTATGATGGCCGACATGAGTGATGTCGTCTCCTTCTCCGCAGCCCTTCGCACGCGCTCCCGCACCGCGCACTCGACGAGCGAGCACGCCGGTTTCATGGCCGACCTGATGAGTGGTGTCGGCACCCGCGACGACTACGTCGCCCTCGTCGTCCAGCACTGGTTCATCTACGACGCCCTCGAGGCGGCCGCCGAGCGGATGAGGGTCGACCCGGTGGCATCCGTGTTCCTGAGCGACAAGCTCACGCGTCTGCCCGCGCTCGAGGCCGATCTCGACTTCCTCCTCGGCCCCGACTGGCGCGAGACGGTGACGCCCCTGCCGACCACCGAGGCGTACGTCGCCCGCATCCGCCGGGTGGCGGCCACGTGGCCCGGCGGCTTCGTCGCGCACCACTACACGCGCTACCTCGGCGACCTGTCGGGAGGGCAGTACATCGGGCGACTCATGCAGCACCGCTATGGTTTCGACACCAACGGCATCGGCTTCTACCTGTTCGGCGACATCGCCGACCCCGAAGGGTTCAAGAACGTCTATCGGGAGCAGCTGGATGCCGCGCCCTGGGACGACGACGAGAAGGAGCGCGTGATCGACGAGGTGTTGGTGGCCTATCGCTTCAACACCGAGCTGTTCGAGGATCTCGCTCGCGCCAAGGCGGCGCAGATCGCCTGAGGGGTCGACCGGCGGCGGTGCTGCCGATCGCGCGGTTCCCGGCGCGGCGCTCGGCCGCCGCGCGCGCGGCTGCCGGTCGCGCCTGCCCCCGGTCACTCCGCCGCCGGCGCGGCATGCCGGCGGCGGGCGCGGAGGGTGAGCAGCACGGTGACGAGCGCGCCGGCCAGGATCACGAGAAGCAGGGCGTACAGGCTCCACGGCACGGCCGCGACCGAGAAGTCGCTCGTCACCGGTGCCAGCGCCGCCGCGCCGAGTCCCACGCCCTCGGGGGCCAGGGAGACGGACCCGCTGATCCATCCGAGTGAGAACGCCGGAACATCGCGCACGACTTCGACCGTCGAGCCGGGGATGATCTCGCCGATCTGGGCAGGAGCCGTCCGGCTGCCACCGAGTCCTGTCGTCGCGATCGTCTCGACACCCGTCAGGCGGGTGTTCCCGGAGTTCTCGAGCGCGTATTGCACGACCAGGCGACCCGAGGCGAACGGATTCCACGACGCTTCGTACCGAGCCGAGACCGCGGAGACCGCGGCCGCCGGGGCGAGCTCGCCCGCGACGCGCAGGTTGATTCGCGTGCCCAGGCGCCGATCGACCGACAGGGTCGACGACGCGTCCGTGCTCGAGAGCGATGTGACGATGCCCGCCGCGTGATCGCCCGGTCGCGCATCGGTGGGGACGGTGATGGTGAAGGGTACCTCGGCCGACTGCCCCGGAGCCAACGTCAACGGGGGCGACGCGACCGCGACCCACGTGCCGGCCCCCTGGGAGGGAGTTCCGTCGACCAGGACGTCGATCTCACCCGAGGAGGCGGTGAAGGCGTCGGCGGCGTAGACCGCGAGCGGCAAGGACTCCGTGCCGGTGTTGACCACGATCATCGCGTCGGAGATGACGGCCCCCGGCGCGACGTCGTACGTGAAGTTCGCGCGTCCCGACCCCTGGTCGTTGTCGGCGGTCTGCACCGTCCACGCCACGCCGCCGGCGGTGGCGGTGGCGGTGGCGGAGGCGGAGGTGGAGACGGTGGCGGAGGCCGCGGTGGGTGCGGCGAGGGTCAGGAGCACGACGCTGAAGACGGTGACGGCGTGGAGGCGGGATCGTCGGAACACGGGCGTTCTTTCTGGGGAACGGGCGAGGGGGCCCCGACGGTCATCGGAGCCCCCTCGCGTGGTGGTCACTGCAGGGCGGTGATGGTCAGCTTCGCGGTGTAGTCGCCGGCCGGGGTGGTTCCGGGGATCACGAGCGACAGGTCGGCGCCGACCGTGGCGCTCGCGGCGGCCGTCGAGGCGGCCAGCACGCGCGACGCGCCGAGCCCGGCGGCGGTCACCACTTTGGGCTTCCACCCGAGCAGTCCGCTCGAGAACGAGCCGCCGGTCGTCGAGGCGAAGTCGCCGACCTGGCCCGAGATGCTCCAGGTGTAGGGCGCCGTGCCTCCGGCGCGCGTGTCGGTGACGACGACGTTGGTGAGCGCGCCGGATGCCGTGAAGTTCGCGCCGTCCTGAACGGCGGTGCCGAGGCTGGCGGGCGACGTGCCCTCGAACGCCCAGCCGAATGAGCCGGTGGGGTTGTCGACCCAGTCCGGAACCTCGACGATGACGTCGGACGACGAGGCGAAGGCGACCGGGGTGAACGTCTCGAAGGGCGCGTACACGGTGCCGCTGCCGGCGTACGTGGAGATGCCGAACGTGCCCGCGGCGAGGTTCTGCGCCTCGGTGGTGCTCAGGGCGAGGTCGACCGAGAACGTGCCGTCGGCCTTCAGCTCGATCGCGCCGCTGTTCGCCCCGCCGATGGTCGCCATGCTGGCGGCCGGCACCGCCCACTTCTGCGAGATCACCGAACGCGCCGACGAGGCGGCGCCGGCCGAGGGCTTCCACACGTCGGCGAACTTGCCGAACACGACGTACGTTCCGCTGAAGGTTCCGGCCAGGGGCGGGCGCGTGCCGTTGGTGGCGGTGCCCGACGGCAGGAAACCGCTGCCCGTGACGGTGACGGTCTCACCCTGGGCGAGACCGCTGGTCTTCGAGACGGTGACGGTGGGAGCGGATGCCACGGGCGCGGCCGTGTACGCGACCGAGAGGGCGCTCGCGGGCTTGCGCGCGTCGGCCTCGCCGCCGGAGGAGTACCAGTACGAGCCCTGGCCGGTCTTCACCTGGAAATCGACGAACGACTGCGGGAAGGCTCCGGCGTTCGCCCCGGTGGTGACCTGGGCGACAGAACCCTCGGGGACGGCGATGGTGCGCCCGAGGTAGTCGGGGGTCACGGTGAATCCGGTGGGGGTCACATCGACGCCGGTGAGGGTGGCGATGACGACATTCGTCGCCGGGGTCAGGGTCTCGAACTTGTCGGGATCGTCCATCGACGTGCCGTAGCCCCCGAGGGTCGCGGTGACGGTGCCGGTTCCGTCGCTCGCGACGGTCAGCTTCGGGTCGGTGATCCACGAGCGGGTCATGCCCGAGTAGTACGCGGAGGTGAACGACCCGGTCCACTGGATCGTCGCGGTGTTGGCATCCACGTCGACCGTGCCGGTTCCGCCGGCGATCTCGGCGATGTGACCGGAGTTCAGGCCGTTGCCCGACGTGATGGTGGTGCCGTTGGCATCCGTGCGCAGGCCCGCGAAGGTCGCCGTGGCGTAGCTGCCGTCTGCCTGCTTCTTTAGGATCTGCGTGTTGCCGTCGCTCTGTTTCCAGTTCGACGTGGTGACCCGATCGGCCGACGACGTGGCCGTGATCACGCCGGCCGAGAGCAGGTTGACCGTTCCGGGGGCGAACGCGGCCGCGTTGGATTCGGCGTTGAGGCCCCAGCGGAAGACGGCGCCGTCGACGGTCGTCTCGGCGGCGTGGGCGGGGGCGGCGACGAGAGCCCCGCCGAGGGCGAGAGCTGCGGCGGTGAGGCTCGCGGTCGTGACGCGGACGAAGCGGCGTCTGTGCGTGGAGGAATCCACGGTCGTTCCCTTCTCCGCCCTCCGGCGGGTCCCGACGGCAGGCCGTCGGTGCACCCCGGTGGGGTGCTGGAGGGCAGGTTAGCCTTACCTAAGCATGAAGTCGGATCTCAGGCAATGTTAAGGGTAGGCTCACCTTACTTGGAGGTACGTTCATGATCCGTCGAACGACTCGGGGCGTCGCCGCGCTCGCGCTTTTCGTGGCCGTCGCCGCGGGACTCAGTGCGTGTGACGCCGCCGGAACCGCGCACGGCGGCGACGCGGCGGCCACGCCCCCGCTGGCCGAGGTCACCCCGCTCGCCGACCCGCTGTCGTGGCAAGGGCCGTCCACCGCGGTTGCGGCCGCCGCGCCGATCGTGCCCGTCACCGAGGGCGCTCAGATGCTGCCCGTGACGGTGACGGACTCGCAGGGCACGGAGGTGACGGTCACCGACACCTCCCGCATCCTCACCCTCGACATCTACGGCTCGCTCTCGCGCATCGTCTTCGAGCTGGGGCTCGGCGACCAGGTCGTCGCCCGCGACATCTCCACCGGCTTCCCCGAGGCGGCGCATCTCCCGGTGGTCACCGAGAACGGACACGACCTCAACGCCGAGGCGATCCTCGACGCCGCGCCCACCGTCATCCTCACCGACACGAGCCTCGGACCGTGGGACACGATCCTGCAGATGCGGGATGCCGGCATCCCGGTCGTCGTGGTCGACTCGCACCGGTCGCTCGAGAACGTGGGAGAGCTCATCACTCAGGTCGGCGCTGCTCTCGGCGTCCCCGAGCGAGCCTCCGCGCTCGCCACGCGCACGACCGCGGCGGTGGATGCCAAGGTCGCGCAGATCGCCGCGGTCGCGCCGGCCGACCCCGCACAGAAGCTCCGCATGATGTTCCTCTACGTCCGCGGACAGTCGGGGGTGTACTACCTCTTCGGCGAGGAATCCGGGGCCGACAGCCTGATCGAGGCGCTCGGCGGCATCGACGTCGCCGGCGAGATCGGATGGACGGGCATGCGCCCGATCACCGACGAGGCCCTCGTCGATGCCAACCCCGATCTGCTGATCATGATGAGCAGGGGCCTGGAGTCCGTGGGCGGTGTCGATGGACTCACCGAACACCTGCCCGCGATCGCCCAGACGGATGCCGGACGCCATCGCCGTATCGTCGACATGTCCGACACGACCGTCCTGAGCTTCGGCCCGGCTGCCGCCGACGTCCTCGACGCGCTCGCCGTCGCCGTCTACGCGCCCGAGGCGGCGGGATGACGGCGGTCGCGGTCGCTCCCCTCGCGACGCCGAGGTCCCGAGTCGGTGCGCGTGTTCCGGCGGTCTTCGTCTCGCTCGCCGTCGCCCTCGTCGCGCTCGTGATCGTGTCGGCGGGCAGCGGACAACTGTCCATCCCGCCGGACCAGGTCATCGGAGCCTTCGCCCGGGCGTGGAACGACGTGGTCGGTGCCGTCGGGCTGGGATTCCTCTCCGTCGCACCGGGCGCGGCCATGGAACACGTCAACGGTGAAGCGACGTTGTGGCTCATCCGCGTCCCGCGACTGCTCATGGCCGTGCTGGTGGGGGCGACGCTCGCCACCGCAGGCGTCGTCATGCAGGGGGTGTTCCGAAACCCCCTGGCCGAGCCCGGGGTGATCGGCATCTCGTCGGGTGCGGCCGTCGGTGCCTCGGCATCCATCGTGTTCGGCCTGACCTTTCTCGGTCCGCTCACCCTGCCCGCTCTCGCGTTCGCCGGCGGGCTCGCCGCGACCGTCGTCGTCTACGCGTCGGCGCGCGCCGACGGTCGCACCGAGGTCGTGACCCTCGTGCTCACCGGTATCGCCGTCAATGCCATCGGGGGCGCCGCGATCGCCCTCTTCACCTACCTCGGCTCGACGCAGCAGCGCGAGCAGATCGTGTTCTGGCAGCTCGGTTCGCTCAACGGTACCCGGTGGGACGACCTCGCGGTGGTGGCGCCGCTCGCCGCGGTCGGCATCGTGGGGTGCCTGTTCTTCGCGGGCAGCCTCGATCTCCTCGCGCTCGGCGAGCGGCAGGCCGAGCACCTGGGGGTGCGCGTGGAGCGGCTGCGCGTGATCGCGATCGTCGTGATCGCCCTGCTCACGTGCGCCGCGGTCGCGTTCTGCGGGATCATCGGCTTCGTGGGGCTCGTGGTGCCCCACCTCATGCGCATGGTGCTCGGGCCCGGCCACCGTCTGCTGCTTCCGGCCAGCGCCCTGGGAGGGGCGGTGCTGCTGCTCGCCGCCGACCTCATCGCGCGCACCGCCGTGTCCGGCTCGGAGCTGCCGATCGGCATGCTCACCGCCCTCATCGGCGGGCCGTTCTTCTTCTGGCTGCTGCGCCGCACGCGCCGCCGGTCGGGGGGATGGGGATGACCGCGGTGCTGCGCGCGCGCGGGGTCTCCGCCGAAGTCGGCGGGAGGCGTGTACTCCACGACGTCGACCTCGACCTCGCCGCGGGCGAGCTGATCGTGCTCGTCGGTCCGAACGGCGCGGGCAAGTCGACACTGCTGTCCGTGCTCGCGGGAGACCGCACGCCCGCGACGGGATCCGTCGAGCTCGACGGGGCGGTGCTGGACTCGTGGCCCGTCGCCGAGCGGGCGCGCCGCCGATCGGTGCTGACGCAGAGCAACGAGGTGTCGTTCCCCTTCGTCGTGCGCGATGTCGTCCGCATGGGCCGCGCGCCCTGGCGCCGGCATCCCTCCGCCGCGCGCGACGACGACGCGGTGGCCGAGGCGCTGGTCGCCGCCGAGGTGGAACCCTTCGCCGAACGGCCCGTCACGGGACTCTCGGGTGGCGAACGCGCGCGCGCCGCATTCGCACGCTCGTTCGCCCAGGAGTGCGCGATCGCGCTGCTCGACGAACCCACCGCGAGCCTCGACATCCGCCACCAGCACCGGGTGCTCGCCCGCACGCGCGACCGCGTGAACGCCGGGGGCGCAGCCGTCGTCGTCCTGCACGACCTGGGGCTGGCCGCCGCCTACGCCGACCGCATCGCCCTCCTCGAGAACGGGCGGGTGGTCGCGGTCGGGCCGCCGCACGACGTGCTCGACCCCGACCTTCTCACGCGGGTCTACCGGCATCCGATCGACATCGTCGACGGTCCCCGCGGAACCCTGCTCGTCGTCGCCGACCCCGCCTCCCTGCCGTCCCCCCTCCCCGGAGAACCCGCATGAACCGTCTGACCCGTCGTCTCGCCGCGTCCACCGCCGCGCTGGTGGTCGCCGCCGCCACCGCCGTCGCCCTGAGCGGTCCCGCGTGGGCAGCCGGATCGGTGACGGTCGCGGGCCCCGGGGGCGCGGCATCCGCGAACCCGGATTACGCCACCGACGTGACCGTGTCGGGCTCGGGCTTCCAGGCGATCCCGAACGGCTTCGGCGGCATCTACGTGCTCTTCGGGTGGGTCGACGATCCGGGCGGCGGATCGTGGCGCCCGAGCGCCGGGGGCGTGGTCGGTGGGGACTACCGGTACGTGCCCGACGCGGAGTCCGCCGACAACAAGGGATACCAGCGCTTCCTGGCGTTCGCGGGTAGCCAGACCGAGAGCTCGGCCAACGGGACGTTGGGCGCCGACGGATCGTGGTCGGTGTCGATGGTGATCCCCGGCGCGGTCTTCGAGAGCCAGGACCGCGAAGGTAACGTGACCGAGGTCGATTGCCGACGCGTCACCTGCGGCATCATCACGATCGGCGCGCATGGGGTGAAGAACGCGAACAACGAGACGTTCACCCCGGTGTCGTTCGCGGCGACGTCCGCGGCCGAGGCCCCTGCCGCCGCGAGCGCGCCGGCCGCCGCCGGTGCCGTGCACGTCGGCGTCGAGTCGGTCTCGATCGCCGCCGGTACCTCGATCGTCTTCACCGGTCAGGGCTTCACCCCCGGTGAACAGGTCGTCGCCTCGCTCGACGGCGGGCTCACGGCCGTGGGCCCGCTCACCGCGGGAACCCAGGGCGAGGTCGCCGCCGCTCTGCCCGTGCCGCGCGAGATCCGCGACGGCACGCACCTCGTCACCCTGCGGGGAGCGGGTTCGGGCGCGGTCGCCGAGACCGAGGTGAGCGTCCGCGGCGGCACCGTCGTGGCATCCGTCGACGAGACCCCGACCGCACCCACGTGGGTTCTGGTGCTGCTGCTGGCGTGCATCGCGCTCTCGGTGGCGCTGATCATCACGAGCGTCGTCACCGCGATCGTGCGTGCGCGGGCGCGACGTCGCGCGCGTCGCGCGAAAGAGGGGGCGACGATGGATGCCGCTGCGGTGAGGCCGAAGAAGGCTCCGCGCAGGAGACAAGCCGCAGCCCTCGCCCCGTCGACGGCGGATCACGTGTCGGACACCGCGGCAGCCGGAGCCGCGCCCGTCGGCGCCGCTCCCGTCGCCGCGCCGCCGCCCGGTCCCGGCCCGGACGCCCCGACACAGCTCCTCCCCACCGGGGCTCCGCGATGAGGCGGCGCGTCCTGCTGCGCGCCGGCCTCGCGCTCGCGCTGCTGGGGGGACTGGTCGCGGCCCCCGCCGCGGCGGCCGGTCCGGACGAAGTCATCGTCACCGTGCCCGGTCCGAGAGAGGGCGGCGCGAGCGGTGACGGGACCATCGTCGACGCGCAGCTGCGCTGGGGGCTGAACGCCGAGACGGGGGGCGGCGCGTTCGCGGGCGGATGCAACTTCCTCAGCGCGGGCGTCGCCGGTGACGCCGGGGGTGCTCGGGTGTGGAACGAAGGCGACGGTCTGTACCGGTCCGAGGACGGCCGCGTGCGCATCGAGAAGCCCACGGCCGACGGCGGATGGACGACGGCCTCCTGGGCCACGAAATGCCTGGACGCGAACGGCTCCGCGGTGTCGGTGGCGTCGACCGCGAGTACCTCGGGTAACCAGGTCGTGATCGACGGGGGAACGGGCGCGCGCCGCGACGGTTCCGTCGAGATCCTGTGGTCGGGGTCGTTCACCGTCGTCTTCTACGGCGGGATGACGTATTGGAGCGTGACCGACCCGCGACTGACCCTCGACGCGTCCGGCACCGGGCAACTCGTCGGCACCGCGAGTGGCTACGGCACCTCGATGGACGACATGACGACCTGGAACCCGATCGCCCCGCAGACCATCGTGCTGGCCGACATCCGCGCCGCAGACCTCTCCGCCGCGGGCGGTTTCGTCGTCACTCCGCAGTATCTCGGGGTCCTGAGCGTGGGGTCCGGGCAGATCGCGCGTTCGGGCAGCAACGAGGCCCACTGGGGGGCGTTTCCGCAGTCGTTCCTGGACTTCCACCGCCTGACCGGTCAGCAGGGATACTGGCTGACGACCGGAGGTGTTCGGGATGCCGCGAAGCCGGCGTCGCCGCTCACGGTGAGCTACTCGTCCTCGGCGCCGATCCTCACCCCGGTGCCCGCGCCGGCGGGGGCCTCGGCCGCGGGTACGCCGGACAATCCGTTGCGGCGCGCTCCGGCCGCCCTGGCCGCGGCGGCTCCCCTGTCGCAGATGCTTCCGGTGAGCACCCCTCTGACGACACAGCCGCAGGCCGCGGGACTGGTGCCCGAGGCGCGGCAGACCCTCTCGGCGCTCGTGCTGCCCCTGCTCGGTTCCGCCGCCGCGCTTGGGGCCGCGATCATCGCGGTGCTCAGCATGATGCGGGCGTTCCCCTGGCAGCGGAGATCGACGCCCGTCTGAGCGGCGGGCTCAGACGAGCGGCGCGACGTCGGCGTAGGCGTCGTCCTCCACCGTGGGGACGGACGCCGACGCGCCGAACACCCGCCCGCGCCGGGTCGCGGCATCCCACGCCGGCCAGCCGGGGTCGCCGTCGCGCACGAACGCGACCGCTGCCCCGTGCAGGTGGTCCGCCAGTGCCGGCGGAGGGGCATCACCGGCGATCGCCTCGACGCCGTCGGCGTCGAGGTGGTCGAACCAGAACGGCACGTCGAGGCAGTGGCACGCCCCACCGAACATCGGCGACGGCCACGCGAAGCGGTAGACCCAGGTCGCCGGCGTCGAGCGGTCATCCCCCGCGGCCGAGGGAGCGTCGGCAGCGATCCTCGCGGAGGCCGCCCGCGCCCGCGCCACCCGCAGTACCGTCGCGCGGATCACGCGGTCGGTCGCGTACCCGCCGAGCACCGCCGCCGTTCCCCGACGCCGTGTGCGCTCGAGGTACGCGCGCCGCCGCGAGCGGCCGAGGCCCAGCAGGGCCAGCGCCAGCGACAGGGGCACGAGCCGCAGCAGGGCGCGGTAGCGAGCGGTCAGCATCGTGAACTCGTCGTCGGTCGACCCGATGACCAGGGGCACTCCGGGTTCGTCGGCGAGCACCTCGAGCGGATGCCGCGGCAGCAGGTCGCCGTCGATCACCGGCCCGAGCGGCAACCCGTCGTCGAGCAGCGCCGTCAGCGCCGCGAGTCCGCGTCCGCGCGGGGGTTTACCTGCCGCTTTCTGCAGTTCGACCAGCCGTTCTTCGGGCACGGACGCGAACCCGTCGCGGTCGGCCGCGACCCCCGCGAGCTCCGCCACGCGCGCGGCGAAGCGCCGAGCCGCGTCGGACGCGACCGCCCCGATCGCCGGCGAGATCGCCATGCCGTCACACGCGCCGGGTCGCCGCCGAAGGCACCGATCTCGTCACGTACCCACTCGAGGGCGGCGATCTGGTCCCGAAGGCCGCGGTTCGAGGGCGCCCCCTCGATCATCCCGAACCCGTCGAAGCCGATCCGGTACGAGATCACGACCGTGATCACCCCGTCGCGCGCGAACGCGTCTCCGTCGTACCACCGGCTCGCGGGAGACCCGGAGGTGTAGCCCCCGCCGTGGATCCACACGAGCACCGGGAGGGCGGCATCCGGCTCCCGATCCGCGGGAGTAAAGACGTTGACGTTCAGGGTGGCGTCGCCCGGCACGCTCGGCTCCGGGATGAGCGTGATGCCCGCGTCCCCCCGCTGCGCGGTCGGGCCGTACGCGGTCGCGTCGCGCTCGCCGTCCCAGGGCTCGACGGGCACCGGAGCGCCGAACCTCAGGCGCCCGACCGGGGGCTGCGCGAACGGGATGCCGAGGAACACCGCGGTCCGATCCCGGCGGAACCCCCGCAGGAGGCCCTTCGAGGTGGTGGCGAGCACGGCGGCATCCATGCCCCCATCCTGCCCGTCCGGGGTCACCCCTGAGCGCCGTCCCACCAGCGCAGCGTGCGCAGCCCGCACGCGCTCGATCGCGTCGGCGAGACGCGGGTCGGGCGCGGTGCCGTCGAACTGCGCCGCGGCGCGGAAGTGATCGAGGGCGCGCAGTGCACTGTACCGGTGGCGGAACGGGTAACCCAGGTGATGCGCCCACACGTGCCGCTCGCCGGTGGACAGCCGGTAGAGCAGCTGCCGCTCGAGCAGGTACTCCTCGGCGCCCTTGCGCGCCGCGTGCAGCTCCGGCGTGCCCCCGGTGCGCCACTCGTCGTCGAGGATGCCGATCACCGCGTTGAGCGTGGAGTGGAACGAGGACTTCGTCGACCCCTCCACCCACGCGCAGTTCCACCCGCCGTCGCCGAGCTGATGCTCCACGAACCAGTTCCGGATGCCGCTGACATCCGCTCCGAGCCACGCTCCGCTCGCGAGGGTGAAGGCGTTGATGCACGCGTCGACCTCCCCGCCCCAGAAGGGAAGGTCGTCGTACTCCCAGCGGGCGTTGCGCTCGAGGAGTCCGACGGTGTCGGGGCGCAGGGCCTCGGCATCCACTCCCCACTCGCGCAGGCTCATCAGCGACCACGACGTCGCGGTCCACGGCTGCGGGTCGCCCCACTCGAACCCGGCGGGGAAGTGCGCGCCTCCGGCCCAGAGTCCGTCCTCGCCCTGCGCGGCGAGGAGCTGCGCCCCGAATCCCTCGTGAGCGACCCGCGCCCGCGTCGCTCGCCACTGGTGCTCGGGTGCGTCGAGCAGGTCGCGCTCGACCTTCCACCGCAGGCTCGGGTCGCTGTCGGTCAGCCAAGCCAGGACATCGTCGTCGGTCATTCGGGCAGGTTACGCCCGCGTGCGCGGCGCCGGAACACAACTCCGGAGATTCGTGCCGGTTTCGGCTTCGGCGGCGCCGACGGGGCGGGTTCGCGCCCGAATCGCAGGAGTTGTGCACGCGCCGCTGCGCGCGCCCCGCGGCCCGGCCTGCCTCAACCCCCTGGGCCCGCGCACGTCACGCGTCGCGGCGTGCGCCCTCCGACGGGGTCACCGTGAAGATGTTCGGCGCGCGGAATCCGGATGCCGCGAACGCAGCCAGCACGGACTCGGTCGCCGCCGGGACCAGCCCGGTGGGGATCAGCGCGATCGCCGCGCCGCCGAAGCCGCCGCCGGTCATGCGGGCGCCGAGGGCGCCCGCCGCGAGCGTCGTCTCGACGGCGAGGTCGAGCTCGGGCACCGAGATCTCGAAGTCGTCGCGCATCGACGCGTGCGACGCCGTCAGCAGATCGCCGATCGCGGTCGGGCCCTCGGCATCGAGCGCGGCCACGGTGTCGAGCACGCGCTGGTTCTCGGTGACGATGTGGCGCACGCGGCGGAAGGTGACGTCGTCGAGGATGTCCTCGGCCCGCGGCAGGTCGTCGACGCTGAGGTCGCGCAGGGCCGCCACGCCGAAGGCTTCGGCGCCCTTCTCGCACGAGGCCCGGCGTTCGCGGTACCCGCCGGAGGAGTGCGCGTGCTCGACGAGCGTGTCGGTGACGAGGATCGACAGCCCCGCGTCGGCGAAGCCGAGCGCCACGGGGCGGGTCTCGAGGGTGCGGCAATCGAGGAACGTGGCCGCGTCGACGACGCCGAGCATCGAGGCCATCTGGTCCATGATCCCGGTCGGGGCGCCGACGGCGTCGTTCTCGGCGATCCGGCCGACCCGCGCGAGGGCGACCTTGTCGAGGCCGGCGCTCCACACTTCGTTGAGGGCGGATGCCACGGCCCCCTCGATCGCCGCGGACGACGAGAGGCCCGCACCCACCGGCACCTCCGAGGCCAGGGCGATGTCGACGCCGCGGGGGGCGGCATCCGGAGCCTCCCGGCGCAGCGCCCACGCCACACCCAGCGGGTATCCGGCCCAATCGAGGCCGCCGGCGGCGATCGTCGCGTCGAGGTCGGCGAGCGAGACCTCGACCGGCTCGGGCGAGAAGGTCGAGGTCACGCGGATCACGTCGTCGTCGCGCAAGGCGACCGCGGCCGCGGTGCGCTGAGCGATCGCGAAGGGGAAGACGAAGCCCTCGTTGTAGTCGGTGTGCTCACCGATGAGGTTGGCGCGACCGGGCGCTGACCACACTCCCTCGGCGGGGGCGTCGGTGAGGGTGGCGAGAAGGGTGCGGGCGTCGTCGACGGCGGTCATGCCGTCACCTCCGGAACGGTGTCGAGGGCGGCGCGCAGGCGCTCGGCCTGCGATT
>JARBUN010000092.1 GCA_029239635.1 Microbacterium sp.
GACATTGAACGACAGCTCCTTCTTGTTGCCGAAGATGCCCTGTGGCCGGAAGATCACGAGGAGCATCAGTCCGATGCCGACGAGGATGAAGCGCACCTGTCCCGTCTGCGTGCTGGACATGAAGCCGAGGATGCCGACATCGCGCAGTCCGACGATGATGCCGTTGGACAACGACAGGAGCACCCAGAACAGCATCGCGCCGACGATCGGCCCGAGCAGGGTGGCCGCGCCTCCGAGGAGGAGAGCCGTCCAGATGAAGAACGTCAGCGCCGTGCCGTAGTTACCGGGCTGCACCGCGCGGGGGAGGATGAACACCACGCCCGCGAGGCCGCCCATGACCCCGCCGAGCACGAGCGCCTGCATCTTGTAGGCGTAGACGTTCTTGCCGAGGCTGCGCACGGCATCCTCGTCTTCACGGATGCCCTTCACGACGCGACCCCACGGGCTGCGCATGAGCAGGAAGACGAGGAGCGTCGCGATGATGACGAGGCCCCAGCCGAACAGGCGCACCCACCAGTCGTTCGCCGAGTACGTCCACGGACCGATGCCGTAGGTGCCGCCCGGCAGGGGGTTGAGCGCCTGGAACTCGCGGTTGTAGCCGTTCAGACCCTGCGATCCACCGGTGATGTCGGTCAGACCCACCGTCGAGACGACGTAGCGCACGATCTCGGCCGCCGCGATCGTGACGATCGCGAGGTAATCGGCGCGCAGCCGCAGCGTCGGGATGCCGAGGATGAAGGCGAACAGTACAGATGCGGCGATCGCGATCAGGATCGCGAGCCACACGGGGGCCGAGAGCGAGAGGGTCGCGATGGCGAAGGCATAG
Source organism: Microbacterium sp. (assembly GCA_029239635.1). GTDB lineage: Bacteria > Actinomycetota > Actinomycetes > Actinomycetales > Microbacteriaceae > Microbacterium. Next base: position 827 of record JARBUN010000092.1, read on the forward strand.
GCGCCGACGGCCATGAATCCCGCCTGACCGAAGTTGAGCAGTCCGGCGTAGCCGAAGTGCACGCTGAGGCCGATGGCGGCGAGGGCGTAGGCCGCGGTGGTCGGGCTGATGAGCTCGCCCGCGGCGTTGTTGAAGATCGAAAGCCAGTCCATGTCGTCTTTCCTCAGCCGATCCGCTCTTTACGACCGAGCACACCTTGCGGCCGGAACAGCAGCACGCCGATGAGCACGATCAGGGCCACCGCGTACCGCAGGTCGGGTGGGATGACGATGGTGGAGAGTTCCGTGATGATGCCGATGATCAGCGAGCCCACGAGTGCGCCGAAGGCGCTGCCGAGCCCGTCAGGGCGCCGGCCATCACCCACACGATGCGGATCACGCGGTCGACGTTGATCCCCGAGGCGGCGGCGAGCGACGCGTTGTCGCTCACGGCGCGCGTGGCCTTGCCGATTCGCGTGCGTGTGAGGAAGTACCCCACCGCGGCGAGCATCACGATGCTGACACCCATGCTGATGATCGAGGTCAAGGTGACGGTGACGGGGCCGATGGTGACGTTGTCGGTGATGCCGGTCGTGATGTTCCGGGTGCCGCCATCGAAGAAGTAGAGGTACAGATAGCGCAGGACGCACCACCGCCAGCAGGAGGTTCCAGCCCATCGCGGTGAAGACGTAGAAGATGATCGCGCCGAAGGTGAGCATCTCGCCGTGGGCGAAGTTGTTGACGCCCGTCGTTCCGAAGATCAGGGAGATGCCGATCGCAGCCAGGGCCAGCAGGAGGCCGAAGTTGAGGCCGTAGAAGAAGCGCGAGAACAGCGTGTCCCAGATCGATCCGGATGCCGTCGTTCCTTCGCCCGTGGGGAAGAGGACGTTGACCGTGTTGGTCGTACCGATCGTCACGTCGCGGGTGACGTTGTCGGGGTCACGCGGAACGACGCCATCGGGAAGCGTGTCGACCTTGAGCTCGGCGGTGTACGAGCCGGGCCCGGGGACCGAGACCGACCAGCGGCCGTCGGCGCCGGTGGTGCCCACCTCCGAGAAACCCGAACCCTCGACGGCGATCTCGACGCCCTCGACGGGATCGTCGCCGGCGCGGATGATTCCGCCGATCGTGTACTGGGTCGAGACGTCGCCGGTTCCGGCCGAAGCGGCCGGGGTCGGGGCGGTCGTCGTCTGAGCGCTCGCGGGTGACGCGAGGAGCAGGCTCAGGACGGCGACGGCGCTCGCGAGGAACGCCACGAGGATGGCCATGCGGGATAGGGCGCGCGATCGTATCGCGGTGGGGGAGGGATGACCCACGGAGTCTCCAGTTCGGCAGCGCTGACGAAGTCGTCCCGTCAGCTTCGACGGTCGACGCTACGAGCGTAATGTGTCGAGAGTGTTTCCCGGACAGCCTCGTTAGCGAACCGTGTCATCACTCTGCGCGAACCGGTCAGGGGCTGCGGGAACAATTCACCGCCTCTCGACGCTTAGAATCGCAGGCGGAGCGCGAAGCGCACCGGCCGACGACGTCACCTTTCACACAGGCGCCGCGCGCGCAGGAGGATCCATGGAGCAGCACGACCCCTTCGGTTTCATCGGACTGACCTATGACGACGTGTTGCTCCTCCCCGGGCACACCGACGTCATCCCGAGCGAAGCGGACACGTCGTCGCGCCTCACCCGTCGCATCATGGTGGCCACCCCGCTGCTCTCCTCGGCCATGGACACCGTGACCGAAGCCCGCATGGCGATCGCCATCGCGCGCCAGGGCGGGATCGGCATCGTCCACCGCAACCTCTCGATCGAAGACCAGGCGGGCATCGTCGACCAGGTCAAGCGCAGCGAGTCCGGCATGGTCTCCAACCCCATCACGACGACCCCGGATGCCACCGTGGCCGAGGTCGACGCGATGTGCGCGCAGTACCGCATCTCGGGTCTCCCCGTCGTCGACCCCGACGGCGTCCTCGTGGGCATCATCACGAACCGCGATATGCGTTTCGTCTCGGGCTTCGAGCGGCAGACCACCCTCGTCAAGGACGTGATGACGAAGGAGGGGCTGATCACCGGCCACGTCGGCATCCACGCCAACGATGTCATCGCGACCTTCGCCAAGCACCGTGTCGAGAAGCTGCCCCTCGTCGACGACGACGGCAAGCTGGCCGGCCTCATCACCATCAAGGACTTCGACAAGAGCGAGAAGTACCCGCTCGCGACCAAGGACGACCAGGGACGCCTGCGCGTCGGTGCCGCCATCGGGTTCTTCGGCGACGCCTGGCAGCGCGCCGAGGCCCTGCGCGACGCCGGTGTCGACGTTCTCGTCGTTGACACGGCCAACGGCCAGTCGGCCGGTGTCATCGACATCGTGACGCGTCTCAAGGCCGACGAGTCGTTCGCCCACATCGACGTCATCGGGGGCAACGTCGCCACCCGCGAGGGCGCCCAGGCGCTCATCGACGCCGGAGTGGATGCCGTCAAGGTCGGCGTCGGACCCGGCTCGATCTGCACCACCCGCGTCGTCGCGGGTGTGGGTGTGCCGCAGGTCACCGCCATCTACGAAGCGGCCCAGGCCGCGATCCCCGCCGGCGTCCCCGTGATCGCCGACGGCGGTCTGCAGTACTCGGGCGACATCGCCAAGGCGCTCGTGGCCGGTGCCGACACCGTCATGCTCGGCTCGCTGCTCGCCGGCACCGACGAGTCGCCGGGCGAGATCGTCTTCCAGGGCGGCAAGCAGTTCAAGCAGTACCGCGGGATGGGTTCGCTGGGTGCGCTGCAGACGCGCGGCAAGAAGACCTCGTACTCGAAGGACCGCTACTTCCAGGCCGATGTGCCCAGCGACGACAAGCTCATCCCCGAAGGCATCGAGGGCCAGGTTCCGTACCGTGGACCGGTCTCGGCCGTCGCGTACCAGCTGATCGGCGGCCTCCGTCAGTCGATGTTCTACGTCGGTGCGCGCACGGTGGAAGAGCTTAAGGCCAAGGGCAAGTTCGTGCGCATCACCTCGGCGGGTCTGAAGGAATCGCACCCGCACGACGTGCAGATCGTCGTCGAGGCCCCGAACTACAAGAAGTAAGCGCTACGAGAAGGGGCCGGGCAGGTGACTGCCCGGCCCTTCGTCGTGCACGGGTGAACCGTCTGGTGGAAATCCACGACGACGTCTCGCGGGCTCTCCGTGCGGCTCCCTATGTTCTCGGAGGGGCATGTAGACATGCCTTCTCGAACGGAGGTGGGAGTGGCGATGAAGAGAATGGCGGCAGCAGTGGTGCTGGTCGGCGTATGCCTGGGGAGCGGGATGACGCCGGCTTTCGCCGAGGAGAAACCGGACGGGGTCGTCGAGGCGATCGTCGCGGACACCGCGCCGACCCAGGTTCCGCCTCCTGGACGGTGGCGGGCAGAAGGTCGCCTCCGTCGCGGCACCGTGGGCCGTGGATGCGTCGGGCAAGCAGGTCCCGACACGGTTCGTGCTGGGGCAGAACCGCCTCACGCAGGTCGTCGACACGGCATCCATCGCCGAAGTGCAGTACCCGGTCGTGGCCGACCCGGCTGTGTCGGTGACGTACTAGCGGGTCGTCGTTCGCTTTCGTGGAGCGGAGATCGCTCCGATAGGCTGGTCGGCTCGCTTCCCGGCGGGCCGACCAGCGGGCGTCTCATACGCGTTCTCGACGGTCGACGCCACCGCCCCGAGCGGTCGACCGGAATCTCCTCATGGGCTACCTCGACCTCACCGCCATCTCCTTCACGCTGCCCGACGGGCGCCCCCTGCTCGACGAGGTGACGTTCCGCGTGGGGGAGGGCGTGACGACCGCGCTCGTCGGCCCGAACGGAGCGGGCAAGTCCACGCTGCTTCGCATCGTGCGCGGAGAGGAGAAGGCCCACGGCGGCGCGATCGCGATCGGCGGCTCCCTCGGTGTGATGGACCAGTTCATCGGTCACGGGAAAGCGGGCGAGACCGTCCACGACCTCCTCGTCTCGGTGTCTCCGGCCCGCATCCGTCGAGCGGCGCTCGAGCTCGAGGCATCCGAGAACGCCCTCATCGAGGAAGACGATCTCGACACTCAGATGCGATACGCGGCGGCGCTCGCCGATTATGCCGATGCGGGAGGCTACGAGCACGAGACGGTCTGGGACACGTGCACGATCGCCGCGCTCGGCGTCCCCTACGAGCGCGCGCGGTTCCGCGAGCTCGCCACGCTGTCGGGCGGTGAGCAGAAGAGGCTGGCCCTCGAGTCCCTGCTTCGAGGCCCCGATGACGTGCTCCTGCTCGACGAGCCCGACAACTATCTCGACGTCCCCGGCAAGCGCTGGCTCGAGGATCAGCTGCGCGCCACGTCGAAGACCGTCCTCCTCGTCTCGCACGATCGGGAGCTCCTCGCCCGCGCGGCCGACCGCATCGTCACTCTGGAGACGGGCAGTGCGGGGAGCACCGCGTGGGTGCACGGGGGCAGTTTCGCCACCTACGCCGCGGCCCGCGAGGACCGCATGGCCCGGCTCGACGAGCTGCGCCGGCGGTGGGACGAAGAGCACGAGAAGCTGCGCGCACTCGTCGCGCGGATGAAGGTCGCGGCAGCCGCCAACGACGGCTTCGCGTCGCGCTACCAAGCCGCCGTCACCCGGCTGACGAAGTTCGAGACCGCCGGTCCGCCGCAGGAGCGTCCGTCCGAGCAGGACCTGCAGCTGCGCCTGCGGGGCGCCCGGACGGGCAAGCGGGCCGTGGTCGCCGAGCATCTGGAGCTGACCGGCCTCATGAAGCCGTTCGACCTGGAGGTCTGGTTCGGCGACCGCGTGGCGGTCCTCGGATCCAACGGCTCGGGGAAGTCGCACTTCCTGCGACTGCTGGCCGGAGGCGGCTCCGACCCGGACGCGCTCCTCGGTCACGTGACCACCGTCGGCGCCGGACTCGCCCGCGTCCCGCACACCGGGCGCGCGATCCTCGGGGCACGCGTCGTGCCGGGGTGGTTCGCCCAGACGCATCGGCATCCGGAGTTCGTCGGACGCACGCTGCTCGACCTGCTGCACCGCGGCGACGACAACAGACGGGGGATGCCACGGGATGCCGCGAGCTCGGCCCTCGACCGCTACGGCCTCGTCTCCCAGGCGGAGCAGCCGTTCGACACCCTGAGCGGGGGGCAGCAGGCGCGGTTCCAGGTGCTCCTCCTCGAGCTGTCGGGGACGACCCTGCTGCTCCTCGACGAACCCACGGACAACCTCGATCTCGCGTCCGCCGAGGCGCTCGAGGAGGCTCTCGCGCGCTTCGAGGGGACGGTGCTCGCCGTGACCCACGATCGCTGGTTCGCCCGCTCCTTCGACCGCTTCCTCGTCTTCGGGTCGGACGGCCGGGTGTACGAGGCCCCCGAGCCGGTCTGGGACGAGAAACGCGTGGTGCGCGCGCGCTGATGTCGCGGCGACGACCCACGCGGATACCCTGTGCCCATGTTGGGTCGACGCTCGCACCCCCGCGCGACGGTGTCGGTGCGTCGCGTCGAGGCCTTCACCGACGGCGTCTTCTCGATCGCCGCGACGCTGCTCGTCCTGAGCCTGACCGACCAGCACTTCGACGGGGTGACGACGGATGCCGGCCTCGTCGCGGCCCTCGCCGGCCTCGGGCAACCGGTGCTCACGTTCATCATCTCGTTCCTCCTGCTCGGGCTGATGTGGCGCACCCACGTCGAACAGTTCGAGCACATCCGGCGCATCGACGACCTCGGCATCTGGATCAACACCCTCCGGCTGCTGGCGGTGGTCTTCGTGCCCTTCTCCGCCTCGCTGAACACCGACCACGAGGACTTGGTTCTCGGGCGCCTGCTCCTGCCCCTCAACTTCTTCGTCGTCGTGCTCCTCGGATGGATGCAGTGGGTCTGGGCGTCCCGCTCGGGGGCTCTGCCCGATCTCGAGCCCGATGCCATCCGGCGCTCCGCACGCGGGGGCCTGAGCGCGACGATCGTCGGAGCGGTGGTGGTCGCGCTGAGCCCGTGGCTCGGCCCCTGGGCGTTCCTGCTGTACCTGGCTGACCGCCGCGTGACCCGGCTTCTCAGCGGGGCGGAGGCCTCGCCGACGCCGCGGGACGATCCGGGCGGAGGTGTCGGAGGTCGCGGGTAGGCTGGGCGGGTGACCATGGAGATCGACCTCGGCCGCGCCAAGCGCGCCCGCCGCGCGTACACCTTCGACGACATCGCCGTCGTGCCGTCCCGGCGCACGCGCAACCCCGAAGACGTGTCGACGACGTGGAGCATCGACGCCTTCTCGTTCGAGATCCCGGTGCTCGGCGCGCCGATGGACTCGGTCGTGAGCCCGCGCACGGCGATCGAGCTCGGTCGCCTCGGCGGCCTGGGCGTGCTCGACCTCGAGGGACTGTGGACGCGCTACGACGACCCGGAGCCCCTCCTCGCCGAGATCGCCACGCTGGCGGATGCCGATGCCACCCGCCGCATGCAGCAGCTCTACTCCGAGCCGATCAAGCCCGAACTCGTGCGCGACCGTCTCGCCGAGATCCGTGCCGCGGGAGTGACCGTCGCCGGAGCCCTCACGCCGCAGCGCACGCAAGACCTGTACGAGACCGTCGTCGCCGCCGGCGTCGACCTCTTCGTCATCCGCGGCACCACCGTGTCGGCCGAGCACGTCTCCAAGGTCGCCGAGCCGCTGAACCTCAAGAAGTTCATCTACGACCTCGACGTCCCCGTGATCGTCGGCGGGGCCGCCACCTACACCGCGGCTCTGCACCTCATGCGCACGGGGGCGGCCGGTGTGCTCGTCGGCTTCGGCGGGGGAGCGGCGTCGACCAGCCGTGTGACCCTCGGTCTGCACGCCCCGATGGCCACGGCCGTCGCCGATGTCGCCGGCGCGCGGCGCGACTATCTCGACGAGTCGGGCGGGCGTTACGTGCACGTCATCGCCGACGGTGGCGTCGGCACCTCGGGCGACATCGTCAAGGCGCTGGCGATGGGGGCGGATGCCGTCATGCTCGGCGTCGCCCTCGCCCGGGCCACCGATGCTCCCGGCCGCGGCTTCCACTGGGGCCCCGAGGCGCACCACGCCAAGCTGCCCCGCGGTCGTCGCGTCGCGGTCGACCGCGTCGGCCCGCTCGAGCAGGTGCTCTACGGTCCCGCGCCCGTCGCCGACGGCACCGCCAACCTGATCGGCGCCCTGAAGAAGTCGATGGCCACGACCGGCTACTCCGACCTCAAGGAGTTCCAGCGCGTCGAGGTCGTCGTGGCCCCGTACGGACACTGATGCCGGAGACCGCGTGACCTCGTCGCCCGCCATCGCCCCGGAGATCCCCGAGGTCTTCCCGCCGACGCTGCGCGAGGTCATGCTGCGTCCGCGGTGGTTGGCGCTGCTCGCGTTCTCGCTCGTCGTCGCGGGAGTCCTCGCGTGGCTCGGCCAGTGGCAGCTCGGTCGCGCGGTCGACACCGCTCCGTCCGAGCCCGGGATGACCGAGGTGGTCCGGCCCCTCGACGAGGTCGTCCAGCCCGGCGCATATCTCGCGGAGCCGCTGGTCGGCCAACGCGTCGAGACGAGCGGGCGCTGGATCCCCTCCGACTTCATCGTCGTGGCGTCCCGCTACAACGATGACGTCGAGGGCTATTGGGTGACCGGGCAGCTGCGCATCGACGATGCCGGGAAGCCGGCCTCCCTCGCCGTCGCTCTCGGGTGGGCACCCACGCTCGATCAGGCCAATGCCGCAGCCGACCGGATGCGCGCCGCGGCCGAAGCCGATCCCACCGCGCAGGTCGACGTCACCGGCCGCCTGATCTCCGATGAGGGACCTTCGCGTCCGGATGCCGGCGCCGACCCCCAGACCCTGACGCGCATGTCGCCCGCCATGCTGCTCGGACGCTGGCACGACGTGGACGGCGTCGCGGTGTACCGGCAGTACGTGGCCTCGCAGACGGCCATCGGGCCGCTCGATGCGATCGCGTCCCCGGCGCCGGACGAACGCTCTCGCGTGAACTGGCTCAACATCTTCTACGCGGCCGAGTGGGCGATCTTCGCGGGCTTCGCGCTGTACCTCTGGTACCGCCTGGCGCGCGACGCGTGGGAGAAGGAGGTCGAAGACCTCGAAGACGCCCAGGAAGAGGCGCTGGCGGCGGGGCCGCCGGTTCCTCGCGACTAGACTTGGCGCATGCCGCGTCCCCCGAAACTCGCCTCCTTCCCGGCGATCCGCGGAGCCCTGAAGTTCTACCAGATCTGCTCGATCATCACCGGTATCGGCCTTCTGCTGCTGGTCGCCGAGATGATCCTGAAGTACACGCCCATTCACGTGGAGCTGTTCCTGGGCGGATCCGGCGGGTTCCTGTGGTTCGCGGATGCCATCGCCGGTCCCGGATGCCAGTGGTTCTCGCTCTTCATCCCCGGCGGTGACGGCTGCGAGATGATCTCGACCGGCGACGGCGTCAACGTCTCCCTCGCGATCCTGGTCGTGCACGGCTGGTTCTACGTCGTGTACCTCATCTCGTGCTTCCGCGTCTGGAGCCTGATGCGCTGGCCGTTCCGCCGGTTCGTCTTCCTGGCGCTCGGCGGCGTCGTGCCGTTCCTCTCCTTCATCCTCGAGGTGCGCACCGCCCGCGGCGTGCGCGCCTACCTCGTCGAGCGCGAAGCCGCCCTGGCATCCGCTCCCGTTCCCGCCCCGGAAGGCAACCGGTGACCGAACAGACCGAAACGTCCCAGCGCCCCGTCCTCGTCGTCGACTTCGGCGCCCAGTACGCGCAGCTGCGGAAGAGATCGCGGCCAAGAACCCCGTGGGCATCATCCTCTCGGGTGGGCCCTCGTCGGTGTACGAAGAGGGTGCGCCCAGCCTCGACGCCGGGGTCTTCGACCTCGACGTGCCGACGCTCGGCATCTGCTACGGCTTCCAGGTCATGGCCAAGGCCCTCGGCGGCGAGGTCGCCAACACCGGACTCCGTGAGTACGGGGCGACGGATGCCACGATCGTGACGGAGGGCACTCTGCTCGAGGGGCAGCCGGTCGAGCAGAACGTGTGGATGAGCCACGGCGACCAGGTGTCGCGTGCGCCGGAGGGCTTCGAGGTCCTCAAGCATTCCGACCACGGCCAGCACGTGCTCGAGAACTTCCTCCACAAGGCCGCGGGGCTCCCCGCCGACTGGAACAGCGGCAACGTGATCGCGGAGCAGGTCGAGCGCATCCGCCAGCAGGTCGGCACCTCGCGTGTCATCTCGGCTCTGTCGGGCGGCGTCGACTCCGCGGTGTCGACGGCTCTCGTCCACGAGGCCGTCGGCGACCAGCTGATCGCCGTCTTCGTCGACCACGGTCTCCTCCGCCAGGGCGAGCGCGAGCAGGTCGAGAACGACTACGTCGCCTCGACGGGCGTGAAGCTCATCACCGTCGACGCGCGCGAGACCTTCCTGAACGCCCTTGCCGGCGTCAGCGACCCCGAGCAGAAGCGCAAGATCATCGGCCGCGAGTTCATCCGGGCGTTCGAGAAGGTGCAGGCCGACCTCGTCGCCGAGGCGGCGGCCGAGGGCGAGGAGGTGCGCTTCCTCGTGCAGGGCACGCTCTACCCCGACGTCGTCGAGTCCGGCGGCGGCACCGGGACGGCCAACATCAAGAGCCACCACAACGTCGGCGGTCTGCCCGAAGACCTGCAGTTCGAGCTCGTCGAGCCGCTGCGCACCCTCTTCAAGGACGAGGTGCGCGCGATCGGTCGCGAACTCGGCCTGCCCGAAGCCATCGTCGGCCGCCAGCCCTTTCCGGGGCCCGGTCTTGGCATCCGCATCGTGGGTGAGGTCACCGCTGACCGTCTCGAGATCCTGCGTGCGGCCGACGCCATCGCCCGCGCCGAGCTGACCAAGGCGGGCCTGGACGACGAGATCTGGCAGTGCCCCGTCGTTCTCCTCGCCGACGTGCGCTCGGTCGGCGTGCAGGGCGACGGCCGTACCTACGGCCACCCGATCGTGCTGCGCCCGGTCTCGTCCGAGGACGCCATGACGGCGGACTGGACCCGCCTGCCGTACGACGTGCTGTCCAAGATCTCGAACCGCATCACCAACGAGGTGCGCGACGTGAACCGCGTGGTGCTCGACGTGACGTCGAAGCCCCCGGGGACCATCGAGTGGGAGTGAGCGCGTTTCTGCCGTGCGGGAGGATGGAGGCGTGCGTGACGCTCCGTTCCCCGACGCCTGGTACCTCATCCTGTCGAGTCGGCTCATCCCCGATCTCGACGGGGGATACACGATCTCGACGCTCGCTCGTGCGCGGCAGATGGCGGAGGCGGGGGCGCCACCGCTCCTTCTCACCGTCGATCCGGGGACGCCCGACGCTCACGCTCAGCACCGGGCGACCTTCGTCGAGCGGGGGGCGGCCACGGCATCCGAGGCGTTCCGCAACCTCTTCGACGACGCGGTGGACGCCGACGGCGGTGCCGCGGAGTGGCTGCGGGCGGCCGCGGGACCGGGGGACGCGGATCCCCGCCTGGAGTACCGCGCCGTCGCCGGCGGCGCCGTCTCGCTGCCGAACGTCGTCGACCCCGACTGGCACCTCACGACCGCGCCGATCGTGATCCGGGATGCCACGGGCGAGCCCGCCGGTGTCATCGCCGGGTTCGGTGCGCTCTACCGCGCGTGGCTCACGCACCTCGCCGCGCAGCTCCGCGCGGAGAGCCCGCGTCCCCTCGTCGTCATCTGCGAGTCGCGGCAGCTCGGTGAGCTGATCGTCGGGTGGGGCGACGATGACGTGCGGATCGTGCACACGATCCACACGATCCACCTCGAAGCCCCGTATCGCGCCGACTCCGGCCTCAACGCGCTCTGGACGCGCTGGTTCGAGATCGCCCCGCGCTTCGACGCGGTGCTCTGGCCGACGGTGCAGCAGCGCGATGACGTGCGCGAGCGCTTCGGGCCCGCGGCGAACGACCTGGTCGCGCCGCACGCCGTGCGCGCCCCCGATTCCGTCGTGCCCGCGGCGGACCGCGACGCCGGTCGTGTCGTGGTGCTCGGCCGCTTGGCTCCGGGCAAGCGTCTATCCGCGGCCATTCGCGCGTTCGCGCGGGTCGTCGCCGAGGTCCCCACGGCGCGGCTGGAGCTCTGGGGAGCCGGCGGCCAGCGGGACGAACTGCAGGCTTTGATCGCGGAGCTCGGGTTGACGGATGCCGTCTCGCTCCCGGGGCTCACCGACGACCCCGGGTCGGTCCTCGATCGCGCGGCGGTCTACCTCACGACCTCGGCGTTCGAGGGACAGGGGCTCGCCCTCGCCGAAGCCCTCGCGCACGGCACACCCGTGGTGGCCTACGACATCCGCTACGGCCCGCGCGACATGCTGGCGGGAGGCGGCGGCATCCTGGTTCCGGATGGCGATGAGGACGCGCTCGTCGCGGCCCTGGTCCGGGTGCTGACGGATGCCGAGACCCGGGAGCGGCTGTCGGCGGAAGCCGTGGACGCGGCGGCCACCCTCCGCCCCGCGCGGGCGATGCGGACGCTCGCCGCGGCATGCGGCGAAGCCCTGTCGCGCCCCCGTCGCCGCTGAGCTCAGGCGCGTGCGGCCTCGCGGACCGCGCTCACGGCGGCGGCGGGCGAGCCGCGGAACGCCGGTCCGTGGCCGGGGAGGACCCAGTCGGCATCCAGCTCCGCGATGTGCGCCAGCGACGCGAGCGCCTCGGCCGGGTCGTCGGTGAAGGGCGCGGGACCCGGGCCTGTCCGGCCGGTGAGCACGTGACGGGTCGTCAGGGCGTCTCCGACGAAGACGGCGCGGACCTCGGGGGAGAAGACGGCCACGCTGCCCGGCGAGTGCCCGGGCATCGAGATCACCCGGGGCGCGCCGGGGAGATCGAGCGTGGTGTCGCCGTCGATGCTCTCGACCTCGGTCAGCCAC
>JARBUN010000093.1 GCA_029239635.1 Microbacterium sp.
GAGCGCACCGCGGACGATCTTGTAACGGACACCGGGGAGGTCCTTCACACGACCACCGCGGACGAGCACGAGCGAGTGCTCCTGCAGGTTGTGGCCCTCACCGGGGATGTACGCGGTGACCTCGGTGCCGTTGCGCAGCTTCACGCGGGCGACCTTGCGCATGGCCGAGTTCGGCTTCTTGGGGGTCGTCGTGTACACGCGGGTGCACACGCCGGCCTGCTGGGGGTTCGACTTCAGCGCGGGAGCCTTGGTCTTCGAGACCTTCGGCGAGCGGCCCTTGCGAACCAACTGCTGAATGGTTGGCACGTTCTCTCCTTGATTGGCTGGTCGGTTCCTCTCGGATCCGCCCAGGTGCTGCACGGTGACAGCGGTCGTGTCTCCCCCGGACTTCACGCATCTTGCGATTCGTGACGCGTCGGGCTCACGTGTGATCCACCGAGCGCCAGAATGATCAGACGCGGTTTGTGGTGGATATGCCGTGGGGGCGACCTGTTCGCAGGTCGATCCCTGAGATGGTGCGAGCGTTGATCCGTGCACCCGCCCGAAGGCATGACGCACGGCGCGCGTGAACGCACACCCGATCAATGATACGTGCTCTTCGGGGGTACGGGCAAACGTGCGGCGACCTCACGGGTGCGACGCCCCGTCACCGCGCCGGCCTCCGGGTCAGCGGACCAGCAGGACGAACACGGCGAGCGCCCCGGCGAGGACGACGACCGCCGTCCCACCGATGACGAGGGGACGGGCGGCCCCTCGGCGCGGGGCCTTCGGGCGGACGAGGCCGGCATCCCGATCGGGATCGGCCCTCGTCGCCGGCGCGCTGCGGTGCACCCGGACCGCCTCGTCGCGGCGCGGGCCGTACGTGTCGGCGTCTTCCGCGCGGGGTACGCGCGCTTCCCGTGGGCGGACGTCTTCTCGAGGCGAGCGTTCGGCGTCCACGGACGGGGACGGCGCGGGAGCGCCGGGTTGACGGGGTGGGGCGGGGGTATCCGCTTCTCGGGTCACGACGTCGGTGCCCATCCGTCGAGACGCGACATCGGCGCGCCCGTCGAGAACCGCGCCGGCTCCGGCCGCGCGGCGACGACCGGGAGCGGTGGCGCCGAGCGACTCGGCGCGGCCCCGCGCGGCCGTCGTCGTGTCGTCGAGGGGGTGCTCAGGCTCTTGCGGCGTCCGCGGGCGCGACGAGCGCACGGTCCGGTCGAGCGCCGCCGCGCGGTCGGCGGGCGCGGTGTCCTCCACCGGGTCGCCCTCCCCCGGGCCGACCTGCGCAGGGCCGACCTGCGCCGCGTCGACCTGCGCACCGGCGACCTGAGCCACGTTGACCTGCGCACCGGCGACCTGCGCACCGGCGCCCGGGGCTGCATCGCCGTGAACCGCGTCGACCCGCGCCGCGTCGGCCGCCGCCGCATCGACCTCCCCCGCGTCGGCCTCGGCGACCGGTCGGTCGATCGCGCGTTCACGACGCAGCGCGACGGTGTCGTCGGGTCGTTCGCGGGAGACGATCACGGTGTCGTCCGCGACGCCCTCGCCCGCGCGTCCGCGCGGCACGATCACGGTGTCATCGTCGTCGATCGCCTCATCGTGACGCGCGACGCCGCGTGGAGCGGTGACCGTCGCGTCGTCGATCCCGTCGCGCACGTCGTCGTCCGTCGTCGACGGCGCGGTCGGAGCGGGCCACGGCCGGAGACGCCCCGCCCACAGAGTGACGTCCTCGGGATCGTCGGGCTTGTCGTACGGGCCGCTCACGCGTCCCTCCGGGACAGGCGCACCTCCGCGTCGCCGAGGAAGAACCGCTCACCGGCTTCGATCTCCTCACCCGGAGGCGCCTCGATCTCCGTGCCCATGAGGGTCGCGAACAGGACGCCGTTGGTCGAGTTCAGGTCGGTCACGAACCAGGTGTCACCGCGGAGCTGCAGGCGCGCGTGCGTCTTCGAGACCGTGCGCGTCTCATCCGTGATCGCCACGAGCTGCGCATCGGGGAAGGCGCTGTCGGCCGCCGGCCGCCGGCCGACGATCACGACGGAGGAGGTGAGTTCGACCGGGTCGCCGCTGGGCGGGACGAGCGCCCACGGGATGCGACGCCGCCGGGCCACGACGGTGCGGTCCAGCGCATCGAAGTCGCCGTCGTCCAGGTCGGTGGCGAACTCCGGCTGCGTGTACAGCGCGGCGACCGAGGTGCGCGCGGAGCGCGGGGCCCCGGCATCCGGGGCCCCCGAAACCGCGGAGACCGCCTCGGAGAGCTCGGGGAACTCCTCGGGCTGCGGTTGAGGGGCGGGCGCGGGCGACTCCGCCTCGGGTTCGGGTTCGGGTTCGAGGTCGACGGCGGGGCGGGTGAGCGGCACCTCAGCGACCGGTACGGGCGCATCGACGCGGCGCGGAGGCGTCCAGGGCTCGGGCTCCGAGACGGCGGCGGCCGCGTCGGGTTCGTCCTCGGCGCCCGCCGAGGGCGCCGTCGCGACGGGGAATCCGCGGCCGCGCAGGGGGAGCCCCGGCGTCAGGGGAACCGTGGGCTGGAAGCCGTTGTCCTCGGCGTCCGAGACGGCGGGCGCGGGCTCGACGGTGCTGCGGCGAGCAGCGGGCTCCTCCGCGTCGGCGCGGAGGGCGTCGAGCACGTCGAACACCGACGTCGGGGGCGCGGCATCCGGAGTCCTCTCCTCGACACGGGGAGGACGCGCATCCTGCGGCGGCGGGGTGTCCCCGCTCCGCGAGGGGGCCCAGTCCACGGACGACGGGACCGCGTCGGCGAGCGAGCCGGAGGGAGCCGCGAACGGGAGCACGACCGGCTCCGAGGACGGCTCGGCGTCGCGTTCGGCGGGCGGTTCCGGTGTCCAACCGCCGACCAGGGGCACGTAGGGACCGGCGAAGTCCTGACCGCGGCGGGCGGGGGCGGAGTTCTCGTCGATCGCGCGCGACCGGGACGCGTCGGGTCCCGCCCAGCGCGCCGAGCCGAAGCCCAGGACGCTCGCCCAGACGACCTGCAGCAGCGCCCCGAGCACCGTCGTGCCGGCGCCGCGGTCGAACCCGACGGTGATGCGGTGCACCGCGACGATGAAGACGATGGCGAACGCGATCAGCCCGAACAGCGGCACGAGGTTCAGGAAGACGAGCCACGGCGAGAAGCCGCCCAGCTTCAGGATCGTGGCGAGGTTGACCAGCGGCACCCACGCCTTCCACGCCCGTTCGCCCGTCTTTCCGAACAGCGCCGAGAGCGCGAGCGCGTACCAGACGTACAGGATGACGAAGAGGACGGCGGTGGACAGCCCGAGGATGACGCCCGTGGAATCGTTCATGTCGTATCGCGCCGCCGTGGGGCCGGGCGCTTCCCCCTCTCGTCGCGGTGCGGCGGCCGTCGGCGCGTGGGGCGCGGGGCGAGGAACCGCAAGAACGATCTCAACGATACGGCTGCGAGCAGCCGTCGCCATCCGCCGCGCTGACGCGTGAGGCTCCGGCGTTCGGCGTCGACGATCCGCCAGAAGGCCGCGGCCTCGTCGGCGGTCACCGTCCGGGAGGAGAAGACCGCACGATCCGCTTCGTCGGCGAGATGCGCGCCGCCCTCGGTCCCCAGGGCCGCCGCGAGCTCCCGCCGCGTGGGCGAGCGCGGGAGCTCGCGGCCGGAATCGACGCCGGCATCCACGTACTCCTCCCAGCCGCCGGCGATCGCGGCCCGCGGATCCGGGTCACGTCGCCGCCCGCGTCGGCGGATCGCCTTGGCGATCACCACCGCCAGGAACGGGCCGAAGAGCACGAGGACGACGAGCAGGGAGATCCCGGCGACCCGCAGGATCGGCCACAACCAGGCGAGATCGAGGCCGTCGGGAGCGCGGTCCTCGTCGTTGAGGGTGTTGTCCTCCTGGACGGGAGCCGGCGGCACGACGTCGTCGACCGTATCGGGGCGCACCTCGGTGACGTTCTCGGGGTCGCGCTGCTCGGTGACCTCGAGACTCGGGGACTGCTCGTGTTGCGGGGTCACGTCGATGGGGGCCCACCGCCCGTCGGCACCCTGCACCTCGGTCCACGCGCTCAGGTCGTCGGCGCGGCACGCCCCGGCCTCGCACGTCGGGAGGTCGGGGTCCACGGAGGTGAGGCGCACGCCGACCACGACGCGAGCGGGGAAGCCCAGCTGATGCGCGACGAGGGCCACCGCGACGGCGAACTGCTCGTCGTCGCCGACGGCGGCGACATAGTTTCCGGATGCCGCTGCCCGGGGGTCGTCCTCCCGATCGAGGAGACGCTGGAACATCGTCTCGATGCGGGCCACGGAGTGCCCGGACGCGCTCGGCTGCACCTGATAGCCGGCGATGTCCGTGGCCCATCCGGGCGTCGCCCCGCCGGCGGGAGCGAGTCCGTGGCTGAGGTACCCGCGTTCCCGCAGCATCTGGACGAGAGAGGCCAGCGCGACGCCGTCGTCTCCCGTCTTGTGCTCGTCGACCCAGCGGCGCAGGTTCTCCCCACCGGACACCCCGCCGGGGGCGCCGGGGGCGGAGATCGTCGCGAGGTCGGGAGCTGCCGGCTCGGTCGCCGTCAGGCGATAGCGGTCGCCCGGGAGGAGGCCCCCGTCGGCGATCTGCACGCCCGCCTCGGCGTCGACGCTGTAGTAGAACCGATCGGCCAGCTGATTCTGCCGGTCCCCCGCGAAGACGGCTTGGACGAGGCTCCCCGCCGTCGGCATCCAGATCCCTCCGAGATCGCCGACCTCGATGTCGGCGTCGACGGCGCGCCCCTCCGCCGCCGGGAGCCTCGACGGGACACGGACGAACCGCCCCTGCCCCGTCCCCGACGAGCGGAAGATCTCGCCGTCGTAGGAATCGAGGGTCGCGACGCGGATGCGATCCGGAAGCGCCCCGTCTCCGCTCACCCGGAACAGCACGTCGTCGGCGCGGGAGTCGGAGAACATCGCTCGATACTCGGAGAGCGGGCTGACGGCCTCCGCGATCTGACGCTCCGGGCCCGTGGCCGACCTCAGGACGCGACGGTCGGCATCGGCTGCCGCCCAGGGCACCACGGCGACGGTCGCCACCGCCGCGACGATGATCATGCCCGCACCGGCGAGGGCGCGACGGCGGTCCGTCCGAGAACGCCGCGCGGTCGCCGGGACAGCGGCGAGCGCGCTCGCGCGGCGGAGAGAGCGGGTTCTCTCGTCGTGCGCTCTCCAGGCCAGCCAGAGGACCGCGGAGAGCAGAGCGGCGAGCCCCACGGCGGTCTCGACGGGCGCCGGGAGCGACACGGGTCCCCATCGGAGCGGGGCGCTGGGGGAGGTCCGTCCGAAGAACAGGCCGAAGCCCGTCATCAGCAGCCCGCTGACGACGGCGGCCGCCGACCGCCGATCGGCGCGCTGGGCGAGGGAGAGGGTGATCACCGTCCCGACGAGGAAGACCACGAGCGCGGGGACGAGCAGGTTGCGGTAGGCGCCGACCGGCAGGTCGACGGTGACGAGGTCCTTCCAGCCGACGAGAACCCCGGCCGAGGCCTCGCCGATCCCGCGCAGGATCTCGAGGGGGCCGCCGAGCCGAGAGGGGACGGCCAGGGGCACGCACAGCACGAGGAAGGCCGAGACCGTGGCGGCTGCGGTGATCCAGCCGCCCCACCGGCGCCAGGTCACGAGTGCCACCACGAGGGCCGCCGCCACCGCCGACACGGCCACGAGCACGAGGAACGACGACGACGCGTAGATGGGCCACGCGGCGACGGCGGCGAGCGCGACCGTCACCGCCGTGTACAGCGCTCCCGCGACCGCGCGCCCGGGGTGTCGGGGCGCCGTCACGACGTCGCTCCGCGCACGAGGAGCCCCGAGAGGTCGTCGAGAGTGCCGATCGTGAGCACCGTGAGCCCGGCGATGCTCTGCATGCGCGGGTGAGCCCGCTCGTCGCACACGACGCCCGCGACGGCGGTGTCGACGGGGAAGGCGAGCGCGGCTTGCCGCAGGCGCGCGAGGGGTACGCGCGAACCGACGACGACGAAGGCGATCGAGAGTCGTTCGTTGGACTCGGATGCCAGACGGCAGACGTCCGCGACCGGCATGGTGTTGTCGAAGCGCTGGAGGGCACTGAACCCGTCGAGCATCTGTCTCGGAGTGACCGTCGGGACGCGGCGGATCGCGCGCAGCCGCCCCTTCACCACGCGGGGGATCTCGGAACCGGTGACGATGTCGATGTCGCGCGCGTCGCGAACGGCACGCAGGCCCAGGGAGGCGGCGGCGGACACGGCGAGCTCGTACTCGTCGGCGTCGAGGTACTCCTGCGACGCCGCGCCGAGGACGACGGCCATGCGGGACCGGAGGGACTCCTCGTACTGGCGCACCATGAGACGACCGGTCTTGGCTGTGGACTTCCAGTGCACCTGGCGCTGGGAGTCGCCGGGGGCGTACTCGCGGATCGCGTGGAACGACATGTCGGCATCGACGAGGCGACGGCTCGCGTTGCCTTCGAGATCGCGCACGAGACCGGCACTCGTCGACGGCAGGGCGACCGTGCGGGGGTGGACGAACAGCTCGCGCTCGTCGTCGAAGTCGTGCTCGCGGCGCAGCAGCCCGACCGGATCGCTCCGCACGGTCGTGACGGGCCCCACCGTGACCACGCCCCGCGGCAGGGGCGGGATCTCCAGCGCCTCGGTGACGCTGTGCCATGGGCGCAGCAACGGCACGCCGAACTCGACGAGCCCCGGCCCGACGGGGATGTCGAGACGCCCCGGGAGAGCGACACGCGTGCTCTCGTTGCGGACGACGATCTCGCCCGTCACGCCGTGCCCGGCCACGACGCGCTCGCGCGCGAGGGTCAGGTCGACCGCGTAGGCACGGGAGCCGAAGAGGAACGGCACGCTCATGACCAGCAGCAGGAGGGCGGCGCTGCCGGCGACCATCCATTCCACCCACCCGAAGACGAGCCCGAGCACGAGGCCCGCGGTCGCGGCGATCGCGACGACCGCACCCGCCGGACGCACGGTGCGCCCCGCCCACCGCGCCGCGGCGAGCGCGGCCTCGCTCGTCACGCGCCACGTCTCGGCGACACGCACGACGGTGCGCACGATGCGACGGGCGCGTCGTGTGGATGTGGATGTGACCGAGGTCCGCGAGCCGGTGCCGACCGTGCCGGCGGAGGTCCGGGTCAGCCGCGACTCGGTGACGCTCATCTCGGGCACGGGGGGATCCCGGGCAGGAGCGGCGTCATCGGGCGCGTTCGCTCTCGCGCTGCGTGGGCGGGGCGACGTCGAGCAGCACCTGACCGATGACCGCCTCGGCGGTCACGCCGTCGAACTCCGCCTCGGGGTGAAGGATGAGCCGATGCGAGAGGACCGCCAGGGCGAGCGCCTTGACGTCGTCGGGCGTGGCGTAGGTGCGCCCGTGCGCGGCGGCGCGGGTACGGGTGGCCCGGGTGAGGGCGAGCGCGCCGCGGATGCTCACGCCCAGACGGACCTCGTCGGCGGAGCGGGTGGCATCCACGAGTCGGGCGACGTAGTCGAGCACGAGCGCGTCGACGTAGACGGTGGCGGCGAGATCGGCCATGCCGACCAGGGCCTGCGGCGTGATGATGGGACGCAGGTCGGCGGTCGCGACCGCGGCTCCGTCGAGGATGCGCACCGTGGCGGCGTGGTCGGGGTAGCCGAGCGAGGTCCGCAGGAGGAAGCGGTCGAGCTGGGCCTCGGGGAGGCGGTAGGTGCCGGCCTGCTCGACAGGGTTCTGCGTCGCCAGGACGAGGAAGGGAACCCCCACCTCCCGCGAGACGCCGTCGATGGTGACGCGTCCTTCCTCCATGACCTCGAGCAGCGCCGACTGCGTCTTCGGGCTCGCCCGGTTGATCTCGTCGGCCAGGACGATGTTGGCGAAGATCGGCCCGGCGTGGAACTCGAAACGGCCGGTCTTCTGGTCGTAGACGGTGATACCCGTGATGTCGCCCGGGAGCAGGTCGGGGGTGAACTGGATGCGGGTGTTCGTCCCCTGGACGGACTGGGCGACCGCGCGGGCCAGCGAGGTCTTGCCCGTGCCCGGCACGTCTTCGAGGAGGACGTGTCCGTCGCTGAGCATCGCGGTCAGCACCAGCTCGACGACGTGCCGCTTGCCGAGCACGGCGCGCTCGACGTTGTCGGCGATCTGCGAGAACGTCTGCGCGAACCAGGTGGCCTGCTCCTGGGTGATCGTCATGTCGGTGGTCTCTCTCTGGGGTGGATGCCGGCGGGGGATGGATGCCGGTGAGTCGGGGTTCCCGGGGTCAGGGGTTGGTGGG
>JARBUN010000200.1 GCA_029239635.1 Microbacterium sp.
GCTCTTCTTGTGGGCGTACGCCGCGATGACGGGCAGCTTCGCGAGCATGCGCACCGTGTTGAGCTCGACGTGCTCGGGGTTGTGCGGGTCGGACTCGGACTCGTAGTAGGTCGAGAGGGCCGCGGTCGCCGCCGACAGCACCGACATGGGGTGCGCGGTCGGGGGCAGCGACGAGAAGAAGCGCTTGAGGTCCTCGTGCAGCAGCGTGTGCCGTCGAATCCGCTCGTCGAACGACGCCAGCTCGGATGCCGAGGGCAGCTCGCCGTAGATGAGCAGCCACGCCACCTCGAGGTACGTGCTGTTCTTCGCGAGCTGCTCGATCGGGTAACCGCGGTAACGCAGGATGCCCTGGTCGCCGTCGATGTAGGTGATCGCGGATTTCGTCGACGCCGTGTTCACGAAGCCGTAGTCGAGCGTCGTGTGACCGGTCTGCTTCGTCAACGACGCGATGTCGATACTCGGGATGCCGTCGGTTCCCCGGAGGACCGGGAATTCGGCGGTGGTGCCCCCCACCGAAAGGGTGGCCTTGTCGTTCTGCGTTCCCGCGTCGCTCACCGCGCCTCCTTGCGATTTCTGGTCGCCCAATTCGTCGACCACGGGGGCGGAGGCACCCGCAGCCTTTCTCGACCGGGGATGCCACGAGTGCGGCCCCACCGTCGACACACGCTCGGAGGGTTGCCCGAACACAGTGCTTTTACAGCCTAGTAGGCCGGGGCGCGTACAGATGACACCGCCAAAGGATGCCCCCATCGAATGGAGGGATCCTCCTCACGCCCGGTGGTGATGCCCGACGTAGGCCGCCGGGGTCACGCCGAACCGGGAGCGGAAAGCGGAGATGAAGCTGCTGACGGAGTCGTAGCCGACCGCGAGCGCGACCGCGTGCACCGGCTCGCCCTGGACGAGCAGCCCGACCGCGACGTGCAGGCGCGCCCGCACCCTCCACTCCCGGAAGGTGCGTCCGGTGTCGGACACGAAGGCGCGGGCGATGGTCTTGGCGCTCACCCCCACCTGGGTCGCCCACGCCTCGAGGTCGCGATCGTCATCGGGTGCGGCCAGCAGCGCGACCGCGATCGCGCGGGCACGCGGATCCTGCGGCAGGGCGACGACCTCGCGGGAGACGGGCGCTTCGGCCACCAGGTCGCTCAGCAGGGCGAAGCTCTCCTGCCGCCGCCGTTCGGATCGACCCCCGGCGGCGAGGTGGCGCAGCAGCGCCCCGCCGAGCGGATCGAGCGCGACCACGCGCGCGCGGCCCCACCCGGTGGGACGCGGACGATGCCGCTGATCGACGTAGGCGCTCACGAGCTCCCCGGGCTCGGTGAAGCGCATCTCGTGCAGCACACCCGTGGGGATCCATGCCGCGTGGTCCCGGCGGAGATGCCAGCGGTCCGTCCCGACCGACACCTCCACGGATCCGGATGCCATCCAGGCGAGCTGATCCTCCTCGTGCCGATGCAGGTCGAACCCGCTGCCGGCGTCCACGAATGTCGAGGTGACCGCGAATCCACTGACGATCATGCGGCTCGGGGTCCGTGGCATCCACGTGGTCCGAATGTTCGCCACGCGACATGACCGTGTCCTCGATCAGCACGATGTGTCCCCTCACGACGATGGCGGGTCAAGTAAGGCAAGGCTAACCTAGCGGCGCCCATTCCCGTCTACCCGAGAGCCCTCATGCCCGTATCCCTGCACCGCTCCCGCCCCGCGCGCCTCGCCGCGCTCGGCACCGTCCTCGCCGCCGCCGCTGCCCTGCTCGCCGGCTGCGGCGGCACCGCCACGGCCGGCGCGGAGAACACGACCTATTCGACCGAGCCGAGCGACGCGTTCCCGGTCACCGTGACCCACCAGTTCGGCGAGACCACCGTCACGGCCGAACCGCAGCGCGTCGTCGTGGTCGGGCTCACCGAGCAGGACATCCTGCTCGAGCTTGGAACGCCCCCGATCGCGACGACCGAGTGGTACGGGGAGCAGCCCTACGCCGTCTGGCCGTGGGCGACCGATCTGCTCAACGGTGCCGAGCCCACCGTGCTGTCGGCCACCGACGGCTTCGAGTTCGAGAAGATCGCCTCTCTCGAACCGGACCTCATCGTCGGCACCAACGCGAACATGACCGCCGACGACTACACGAAGCTCAGCGCCATCGCCCCGACGATCGCGAGCGTCCCCGGCGCGGAGCGGTACTTCTCCGACTGGAAGGGACAGACCCGCCAGATCGCGCAGGCGATGGGGCGCAGCGCCGAGGGCGAGAAGCTCATCACCGGTATCGAGGAGCAGTACGCCGCCGCCGCGGCGGCCCACCCGGAGTTCGCCGGGAAGACGGCGTCGTTCTCGCAGGGCGGCCCCTGGGAAGGAAGCATCTACGTCTACCCGGACGGCCTGAACACCGACTTCCTCACCGATCTCGGCTTCGTCATCACCCCCGGTCTGGACGAGTACGTCCAGCAGAAGGGCGCGCAGGCGCTCATCTCGGGGGAGAACATGTCGCTCATCGACGCGGACGTCATCGTCTTCGCCACGGAGAGCGCCGAGTCGCTGCCGGACCTGCTCGACTTCGGTACGACGCGATCGCTCTCGGCGGTCACCGGCGGACGCGCGGTGTACACGGATGCCGAGCTCGCCGGCGCGATCTACTTCCTCACGCCGCTCAGCCAGAAGTACGTCATCGAGCACCTCGTCCCGCGGCTCGAGAAGGCGGTCGCGGGCACGTCCCCGCAAAGCGTCGAGGGCTGACCCGCTGTGGCCTTCCCCCTCGCGGTCGCGTCGCGCCCCGGTGCGCGGCGCGACAGCCCCTCGTCCCCCGTTCGGCTCCGGCGAGCGTCCGGTCTCGCCGTCGCCGTCGGAGCCCTCGCGGCGAGCGCGGTGCTGAGCATCGCCGTCGGATCGAACGCCCTCAGCCTCGCCGAGGTGTGGCACGGCCTGACCGCTCCCACGGGGGCGCTGGCCGATCAGATCGTGCTCGATCTCCGCGTCCCGCGAACGGTGGCCGCGATCATCGTCGGGGTGGCGCTCGGGCTCGCCGGCGCACTCATCCAGGCGTTCACACGCAACCCGCTGGGCGATCCCGGAGTCCTCGGAGTGGATGCCGGAGCCGCGCTGTTCGTCGCGATCGGCGTCGTGCTGGGCGCGGTGTCGGCCGTGCAGTTCCTGCCGTGGGCCTTCGGTGGCGC
>JARBUN010000094.1 GCA_029239635.1 Microbacterium sp.
AAGCACCTCCTCGGCTTCGACGACGTCCGCAACTACGACGGGTCGTGGACCGAGTGGGGCAGCGCGGTACGCGTGCCGATCGTCTCCGGCGCGGAGCCCGGCGAGGTTCCCTCCCGCTGAGCCCGGGCGGCGCGGGCATGGGAGGATGACGGAGATGTCCGAGAACACCCTCCCCGCCCGTCTGGCCGAGATCCGCGACGAGTTCCTCGAGCTCGAGGAGCCCGACCGGTTGCAGTTGCTGCTGGAGTTCTCGCAGGAGCTCCCCGAGGTCCCGGCCGAGTACGCCGACCACCCCGAGCTGCAGGAGCGCGTGGCCGAGTGCCAGTCCCCGGTGTTCATCATCGTCACCGTCGACGATGCGGATCGCGTGGCGATGCACGCCACCGCGCCCGCCGAGGCGCCGACCACCCGTGGCTTCGCCAGCATCCTTTCGCAGGGGCTCACCGGGCTGAGCGCCGATGAGGTTCTCGCCGTCCCCGACGACTTCCCCCAGAGCATCGGTCTCACCCGTGCCGTCAGCCCGCTCCGGATCGCGGGCATGACCGGCATGCTCATGCGGGCCAAGCGCCAGGTCCGCGCCAAGCGCGGCGCCTGAGCGCGGCATCCGGTCACTCGCCGGCAGCGAGTCCCTGCTGCCGTACCCAGTCCTGGATGACGCGGGTGAAGCGGGTCTCGTCGTAGTTCCAGAGTTTGGTGTGGCGCGCCACCTCGAACGTCTCCATCGTGACGAGGTCGGGACGTGCGGCCGCCAGAGCGTGCGAGGCGTCGCTCGGGACGAAGCCGTCGTCATCGCTGTGGAGGATGAGCACCGGATGCCGCAGCTCGCTCGCGTGGGCGACCCGGTCGAGCCGGTCGAGGGGGATGGCGTCGCCCCCGCGCACGAGGCGCGCACCCCAGCGCGAGCCGAGGATGCGTTCCGTGAGGCTCAAGACCGGGGCGGGGAGCTTCAGCAGCCGGCTCTGGTAGCGCAGGACGGTTCGCCAGTCCACGACGGGCGACTCGAGGATGAGCCCGGCGATGGCGTCTCGGTGCGGCGACAGGGCTTCGGCCTGCAGACACATCGCTCCGCCCATCGACCAGCCCATGAGGAGCACGCGCCGCGCCCCGTGGTGCACGGCGTACTCGATGGCGGCCTCGACGTCGCGCCACTCGGTGGCGCCGAGGGCATAGGTGCCGCTGGCGCTCTGGGGAGCTTCGCCGTCATTGCGGTAGGACACCGCGAGCGACGTGATGCCGAGGGCGTGGAAGACCGGGATGGCGCGGAGCGTCTCGGCGCGCGTGGTCCCTCGGCCGTGCACCTGGATGACCCAGACGTCGGAGTCGCCGTCTGCGGGGAACTCCCACGCGGGGCAGGGGCCGACCGGGGTGTCGATCTGCACCGACAGCACGGGGAGGCGCAGGTCCTCGGGTCGGTCGAAGTACCAGCCGCTGAAGGCCGCCTCGGCGGCGAGGCTGCCGTCGGCCGGGACATGGGTGAGGAGCTTGCGCGTGACGGTCTTCCCGTCGTCCGCCACGACCGATCCCAAGCGGAGGTAGTCGGAGGTGCCGGTGGTGAAGATGCCGTAGCGGCCGGGAAGGGCGGTGTCCGCGCTCCGCTCGAGCGTGACCGTCTGAGCGGCGGCATCCAGCGACACGATTCGCGTGTTGGGAACACGACCCGCGGGGGTCACGACCGTCCGTGCCATCCGGAGCGAGACGGCGCTCAGAGCGGTCGCGCTCGCCGCCAGGGCCACGGCGAGCGCCGAGATCCCGACGCCCGCGATCGAGGCCTTTCCTCTCGAGGGGCGGGACCGCGCGGCGCGCCTGGGAGCGTTCATCGAGGCCTCACTCTAGTCTGTGGCCGTGACTGACCTGGGCTCCCCCGAGGCGTCGACCCCCTTCGCCCGGGCGATCGAGGAGGTGCTGTGCGCCCCGAGGAGCATTCGACGGACTCCCCTTTCGGCACCGGGCGCTTCATCCTTCTCCACGACCCCGACGAGCCCGATGCCTGGGGCGGGGCCTGGCGCGTGGTGTGCTTCGCGCAGGCGCCCCTGGAGCCCGAGATCGGCATCGACCCGTTGCTCGCCCAGGTCGCATGGTCCTGGCTCATCGACGCCCTCGACTCGCGAGGTGCCGAACGCCACTCCGAATCGGGCACCGCCACCAAGACCCTCTCGACCGGCTTCGGGGCGCTCGCGTCCCAGGGTGAAGGGTCGCAGATCGAACTTCGCGCGTCATGGTCGCCGCGTGGTCCCATCCGTCCCCATCTCGACGCGTGGGCGGAACTCGTATGCATGCTCGCCGGACTCCCCCCGGGGTCGGAGGGCGTCGCCGTCTTCGGAGCCCGGAGGCCCACCCGTGGTTGAGTACTTGGTCATCGAGGATGCCGCCGGCCTCGCCGCGGCATCCGATCGTCTTGCCGCGGGCAGCGGCCCCGTCGCGGTCGACGTCGAGCGTGCATCGGGGTTTCGTTACTCCCAGCGGGCGTACCTCATCCAGGTGTTCCGGCGTGAGGCGGGTGTGTTCCTGTTCGACCCGTCGACGATCGAGGACTTCGCGCCCCTCCAGGCCGCGATCGGCGATGTCGAGTGGGTGTTCCACGCCGCGAGCCAGGACCTCCCGTCGCTGCGCGAGCGCGGCCTGGAGCCGCCGTCCATCTTCGACACCGAGCTGGGCTCGCGTCTGCTCGGTCACGAGCGGGTGGGGCTCGGCGCCGTCGTGGAGCAGACGCTGGGAATCACCCTGGCCAAGGCCCACTCGGCCGCGGACTGGTCGACGCGCCCGCTGCCGGCATCCTGGCTCGAATACGCCGCTCTCGACGTGGAGCATCTCATCGACGTCCGCGATGTGCTGGCCGCGGAGCTCGAGGAGCAGCAAAAGACCGAGTTCGCGCGGCAGGAGTTCCAGGCGGTCCTCGAGCGTCTGCCCAAGCCGCCGCGCGAAGACCCCTGGCGCCGCATGAGCGGATTGCACACCGTGCGTGGCCGTCGCGCGCTCGCCGTCGCCCGCGCGCTCTGGCAGGCTCGCGAGGAGTACGCCCGTGAGCAGGACGTCGCTCCGGGGCGTCTCGTCCCCGACCGCGCGCTCATCGCCGCCGTGCTCGCGGACCCGGCGAGCAAGCAGGCACTGGCCGGGGTCAAGGAGTTCAACGGCCGCGCCAGTCGGACGCAGCTGGACCGTTGGTGGAACGCGATCGTCGCCGGTCGCGAGGACACCGAGCTTCCGCCCGACCGTGTCCCGAGTGACACCCTTCCTCCGCCGCGCGCGTGGGTCGACCGCAACCCCGAGGCCGACCGTCGGTTGAAGGCCGCTCGACCCGCCGTCGAGGCGCGCGCCGAAGAGCTGAACATGCCGACGGAGAACCTCCTCACCCCCGAGACGCTGCGGCGCGTGGCGTGGTCACCGCCCGCCGAGGTGACCGCCGAAACCATCGGATCCGCTCTGTCCGCTCTCGGTGCACGCCCCTGGCAGATTGACCAGACCTCACAGGTGATCGCGGATAGTTTTGTAGCTTCCCTCAACCACGCCGACGACGTCCCCGCCACGGATTCGTAGGTTCGGACAACCGATTCCTCGCGGAGAATGCGCCTTCCTAGGCTGGGGTCATCCCAAACTTTGGAGGCAGAGTGGCCGAGATGACGGACGTCTTCTTCGTCGACGGAATGCGCACCCCTTTCGGGCGCGCCGGCGAGAAGGGCATGTACTGGAACACCCGCGCGGACGACCTGGTGACCAGGGACTCACGCTCGGGCGGACCGCGGCGATCCTCGCGGGGCTGCCCAAGACCGTGCCCGGCCTCGCCATCGAGCGCATGTGCGCCGGGGCGATGACCAGCGTCACCACGATGGGCGCCTCGATCGGCGTCGGCATGTACGACCTCGCCCTCGCCGGCGGCGTCGAGCACATGGGGCGCCACCCCATCGGCGGCAACGTCGACCCGAACCCGCGCTTCGTCGCCGAGAAGCTCGTCGATCCGGGCGCGCTCAACATGGGTGTGACCGCGGAGCGCATCCACGATCGCTTCCCGCACCTGACCAAGGAGCGTTCCGACCGCTTCGGCGCCGCGAGCCAGCACAAGGTCCAGGCCGCATACGAGGCCGGCAAGATCCAGCCCGATCTCGTGCCGGTGGCGGTGAAGGATGCCGACGGCGCCTGGGGCCTCGCCACCGAGGACGAGGGGCGCCGCCCCGAGACCACCGTCGAGGGTCTCGCGACGCTGAAGACGCCGTTCCGCCCGCACGGTCGCGTCACGGCCGGTACCTCTTCGCCCCTCACCGACGGCGCGACCATCAGCCTGCTCGCCGGAGCCGACGCCGTGAAGGAGTTCGGCCTCGCGCCCAAGATGCGCATGGTCTCGTTCGCCTTCGCGGGCGTCGAGCCCGAAATCATGGGCATCGGTCCGATCCCCTCGACGGAGAAGGCCCTGAAGAAGGCCGGACTCACGATCGACGACATCGGCCTGTTCGAGCTGAACGAGGCCTTCGCCATCCAGGTGATCTCGCTGCTCGATCACTTCGGCATCGCCGATGACGACCCGCGCGTGAACCCGTGGGGCGGCGCGATCGCCGTGGGCCACCCGCTCGCGGCATCCGGGGTCCGTCTCATGATCCAGCTGGCGGCGCAGTTCGCCGAGCGACCCGACGTGCGCTACGGCCTCACCGCGATGTGCGTGGGCCTGGGCCAGGGCGGCTCGGTCATCTGGGAGAACCCGTTCTTCGACGGAAAGAAGAAGCGCAAGTGACCGACTACACCTCGATCGACTTCACGCCCCTCGACGCGCTCACCGGCGACGAGGTGGTGACCCACTCCCCCGTCCGCGACGTGCGGCTCCCCTCGGGCAACGTGCTCGCGCTGATCACGCTCGACAACGGGCGTGATCACACCCGACCCAACACGCTGGGTCCGGCGACGCTCGCCGAGCTCGGGCAGACGCTCGAGACCCTCAAGAAGCGCGCCGACGCGGGCGAGATTCACGCCGTGGCCATCACCGGAAAGCAGTACATCCTCGCGGCGGGTGCCGACCTCTCCGACGTCGCGAAGCTGCCGTCCAAGGAGGTCGCCCGCCTCATCGCACAGCGCGGTCATCAGGTGATCGGGTCGCTGTCGGAGCTCGGCGTTCCCTCGTTCGCGTTCGTCAACGGCCTCGCCCTCGGCGGCGGCCTCGAGATCGCGCTGAACTCGACCTACCGCACGGTCGACGCCTCGGCCGCGGCGATCGCCCTGCCCGAGGTGTTCCTCGGCATCATCCCCGGCTGGGGCGGCGCGTACCTGTTGCCGAACCTCATCGGCATCGAGAACGCGCTCGAGGTCGTCATTTCGAACCCGCTGAAGCAGAACCGGATGCTCAAGCCCCAGCAGGCGTTCGACCTCGGGATCATGGATGCCATCTTCCCGGCGGCGTCCTACCTCGAGGACTCGCTGCGGTGGGCCGACGGCGTGCTCACCGGTCGGGTGCGCGTCGAGCGCAAGAACGAGCCCGGCAAGCTCGAGCGTCTGACGAAGTGGCCCATCGCGATCAAGATGGCCCGCGGCATGCTCGAGTCGAAGATCGGAACGGTCCCCCGCTCCCCCTACGTCGCGCTCGACCTGCTCGACAAGGCGAAGAGCGGCACCAAGGTCGAGGGCTTCGCGCGCGAAGACGAGGCGCTGGCCGAGCTCATCACGGGCGACCAGTTCGCGGCATCCATGTACGCCTTCGACCTCGTGCAGAAGCGCGCCAAGCGCCCGGTCGGGGCCCCCGACAAGGCGCTCGCGAAGAAGGTCACCAAGGTCGGCGTCATCGGCGCGGGGCTGATGGCGTCGCAGTTCGCGCTGCTGTTCGTGCGGAAGCTCCGGGTGCCCGTGATCATCACCGACCTCGATCAGGGCCGCGTCGACAAGGGCGTGGCATCCATCCACGAAGAGATCGGCAAGCTCGAGGCCAAGGGTCGCCTCGACGG
This sequence comes from Microbacterium sp., assembly GCA_029239635.1. Taxonomy (GTDB): domain Bacteria; phylum Actinomycetota; class Actinomycetes; order Actinomycetales; family Microbacteriaceae; genus Microbacterium. Next base: position 5,919 of record JARBUN010000094.1, read on the forward strand.
CGACACCGCCAACCAGCTCCGCGCCCTCGTGCACGGCACCACCGATCGCTCGGAGTTCGCCGACTGCGACTTCGTCATCGAGGCCGTGTTCGAAGAGGTGGGCGTCAAGCAGGAGGTGTTCGCAGGCGTAGAGAAGATCGTCGCCGAGGATGCGATCCTCGCCACGAACACCTCATCGCTCTCGGTCGCCGAGATCGGCTCGGTGCTGCGGAACCCCGAGCGCCTGGTCGGCTTCCACTTCTTCAACCCCGTCGCGGTCATGCCGCTCATCGAGGTCGTGAAGACGGATGCCACCTCCGACGCCGCGCTGTCGACGGCGTTCGTCGTCGCGAAGGGTCTCGGCAAGAACGCGGTGCTCACCGCGGACGCCCCCGGCTTCGTGGTGAACCGCCTGCTGGCGAAGGTCATGGGCGAGGCGGCGCGCGCGGTGTACGAGGGCACGCCGATCGCGGTCGTGGAGAAGGCGTTCGCGCCCCTCGGGCTGCCCATGGGGCCGTTCCAGCTCATCGACCTGGTCGGCTGGAAGGTCGCCGCGCACGTGCAGGACACGATGGCGCACGCGTTCCCCGACCGCTTCTTCTCGTCGGAGAACTTCCACGAGCTCGCGGCGCTCCCCGAGGTCGTGGAGAAGGACAAGGGCGGTCGCGTGACCGGCTGGACCAAGCCCGCGCAGAAGGTGCTGGTCACCGGGAAGACGCCGGTCGCACCCGAGACGATCCTCGCTCGCGTGCAGGACGGCCTCGCGCAAGAGATCAAGATCATGCTCGACGAGGGCGTCGTCCCCGAGGTGCAGGACATCGACCTGTGCCTCATCCTCGGCGCCGGCTGGCCGTTCATCGACGGTGGGGCCTCGCCCTACCTCGACCGCGAGGGGGCGTCGGAGCGCGCCTTCGGCGACACGTTCCACCACCCGCCGATCCGCGGCATCGGGGCCTGAGCTCCGAAGACCACTGCGGCGCCGTCCCCGAGGGGACGGCGCCGTCGTCGTTCGTGCGGGCGCCACGAGAACAGGCTGCGCGACGAGAACAGGCCGAGTGCGACGATTTGGGCCTGTCCTCGCTGCAGCGTCCTGTTCTCGTGACGGAGAGGTGACGCGCCGGGCACGCAGAACAGGCCGGGATATCGGCATCCCGGCCTGTTCGGTGAGGGCAATCGCCTCAGGGGCGCGACTTCTCCCACTGCTCGATCGTCGGGATCGACCCGGTGGGCGTCTGACGCGCCATGGGGATGCGGGTGCCGAGGACCTGGGCGACCACGTCATGGGCGATCTTGGATGCCGTGAGTCCGGCATCCTCCAGAATCTGCTCGCGGGTGGCGTGGTCGATGAACTCGTCGGGGATGCCGAGCTCGTCGACGGCCGTGTCGACACCGGCCTCGCGAAGCACTTGACGCACGCGCGTGCCGACGCCGCCGACGCGGATGCCGTCTTCGATCGTGATGACGAGACGGTGCGCGCGCGCCAGCTCGACGACCGAAGGCTGTACGGGAATGGCCCAGCGCGGGTCGATGACCGTGGCGCCGATGCCCTGGGCACGCAGACGCTCGGCGACCTCCATTGCGAGGTGGACCATCGGACCGATGCCGACCAGCAGAACATCCTCGCTCGAGCCGCGAGCGAGCACGTCGACACCGTCGTCGAGGCGCTCGATGGCCTCGAGATCCGCCGGGACCTTGCCCTTCGGATAGCGCACGACGGTCGGGGCGTCCTCGATCGCGGTCGCCTCCCGGAACTCCTCACGCAGGCGCGCAGCGTCGCGCGGGGCGGCGATCCGGATGCCGGGGACCAACTGCAGCATCGCCAGGTCCCAGATGCCGTGGTGGCTCGGCCCGTCGGGGCCGGTGACGCCGGCCCGGTCGAGGACGAACGTGACGCCCGCCTTGTGGAGGGCGACGTCCATCATGACCTGATCGAACGCGCGGTTCATGAACGTGGCGTAGATCGCGACGACGGGGTGCAGACCGCCGAAGGCGAGACCCGCAGCCGAGGCCACCGCGTGCTGCTCGGCGATGCCGACGTCGTACACGCGCTCGGGGAAGCGCTCGGCGAACTGCTGGAGACCCGTCGGGCGCAGCATGGCTGCGGTCATCGCGATGACGTCGTCGCGCTCCGCGCCCACGGCGGTGAGCTCCTCCGCGAAGACGTCCGTCCACTGCAGGCCGCCGCTCGAACCGAGGGCCTCGCCCGTGATCGGGTCGATCTTGCCGACGGCGTGGAACTGGTCGGCCTCGTCGCTCATCGCGGGGGCGTAGCCGCTGCCCTTGTCGGTGATGGCGTGGACGATGACGGGAGCACCGTACGATTTCGCGAGCTCGAGCGTCTCGATGAGCGACTCGAAGTCATGACCGTCGATCGGGCCGAGGTACTTGATGTCCAGGTTGCTGTAGAGCGCCTCGTTGTTCGTGAACCGCGAGAGGAAACCGTGCGTGCCGCCCCGGACTCCCCGGTAGACGGCGCGGGCGGCCGGGCCGAGGCGACGGAAGAGGGTGTCGGAGTTGCGGTGCAGCGTGCGGTACGCATCGTTCGTGCGGACCCGGTTGAGGTAGCGGGCCATGCCGCCGATCGTCGGTGCGTAGGAACGGCCGTTGTCATTGACGACGATCACGAGGTTGCGGTCGTTGTCGTCGCTGATGTTGTTCAGCGCCTCCCACGTCATGCCGCCCGTGAGCGCGCCGTCGCCGACGACGGCGACGACGTGTCGGTCCCGTCGTCCGGTGCGACTGAACGCCCGGGAGACCCCGTCGGCCCAGCTGAGGGAGCTCGACGCATGAGAGGACTCGACGATGTCGTGCTCGCTCTCGGAGCGCTGCGGGTATCCCGCGAGGCCGCCGCGTGAGCGGAGGTTCTCGAAGTCCTGACGGCCCGTCAGCATCTTGTGCACGTAGGACTGGTGCCCCGTGTCGAAGATGATCGGGTCTTGGGGGGAGTCGAAGACCTTGTGCAGGGCGATCGTCAACTCGACGACCCCCAGGTTGGGGCCGAGGTGCCCGCCGGTGCGCGAGACGTTGTCGACGAGGAACGCGCGGACCTCTGCGGCCAGTCGGCGCAGTTCGTCGGTGTTCAGGTTGTCGAGATCGCGGGGGCCGTGAATGCCGGGTAGGAGAGCCATATGACTCCTCTCGTGCTGTGCGCGCGGGAACGTGCGTACTGGTCGATTCTAGTCTCGGGGGCTGGTCGAGGCCCGGCAACGGCTTGCGCGGAGCGCTGCGGTGCTCTCCTCGATACGCGCACCGGTGGCGTCGGAGGTGTCCCGAATGCGGAGCGCCCGCCCCGATGAATCGGGACGGGCGCTCCGGCGATGCGGGTGTGTCAGACCAGCGAACGCAGCACGTACTGCAGGATGCCGCCGTTGCGGTAGTAGTCGGCCTCACCGGGGGTGTCGATGCGGACCACGGCGTCGAACGTGATGGTCTGCTTGCCCTCGGGCGAGAACTCGCTCGGCTCGGCGGTGACCTTCACGGTCTTCGGCGTGACGCCCTCGTTGAGCTGTTCGAGGCCCTCGATCGAGACGATCTCGGTGCCGTCGAGACCCAGCGACTTCCAGCTCTCGCCGGCCGGGAACTGCAGCGGCACGACGCCCATGCCGATGAGGTTCGAGCGGTGGATGCGCTCGAAGCTCTCGGTGATGACGGCCTTGACGCCGAGCAGGTTCGTGCCCTTGGCCGCCCAGTCACGCGACGAACCCGAGCCGTACTCCTTGCCACCGAAGATGACGAGGGGGGTGCCCTGCGCCTGGTAGTTCTGGCTCGCGTCGTAGATGTACGACTGGGGGCCGCCGGGTTGCGTGAAGTCGCGCGTGTAGCCGCCCTCGATGATCTGACCGTCGTTGACAGCGGCGACCATCTCGTTCTTCAGGCGGATGTTGGCGAAGGTGCCGCGGATCATGACCTCGTGGTTGCCTCGGCGCGAGCCGTAGGAGTTGAAGTCCTTCTGCGCGACGCCGTGCTCCATGAGGTACTGCGCGGCGGGGGTGCCGGCCTTGATGTTGCCGGCGGGGCTGATGTGGTCGGTCGTGACCGAGTCGCCGAGGGTCGCCATGACGCGCGCACCCGTGATGTCGGCAACCGGCGAGGGCTCCATCGACATACCGTCGAAGTAGGGCGCCTTCCGCACGTAGGTGGAGTCGGCATCCCACTCGAAGACCGGACCGGTCGGGGTGGGCAGGTTCTTCCAGCGCTCGTCGCCCTCGAAGACGGTGGCGTACTGCTGGATGAACTGCTCGCGCGAGATCGACGCGTCGATGATCGTCTGCACCTGGTCGGGAGCGGGCCAGATGTCCTTGAGGAAGACGTCGTCGCCGTTCTGGTCCTTGCCGAGCGCGTCGGTCTCGAAGTCGAAGTTCATCGACCCGGCGAGGGCGTACGCGACCACCAGCGGCGGGGATGCCAGGTAGTTCATCTTCACGTCGGGGCTGATGCGACCCTCGAAGTTGCGGTTGCCCGAGAGCACGGCCGTGACGGCGAGGTCGTTCTCGTTGATGGCCTCGGAGACCTCTTCGATGAGCGGTCCCGAGTTGCCGATGCAGATCGTGCAGCCGTAGCCGACGGTGTAGAAGTCGAGGCCTTCGAGTGCCTTGTCGAGACCGGACTTCTCGTAGTAGTCGGTGACGACCTTCGAGCCCGGGCCGAGCGTCGTCTTGACCCACGGCTTGCGCTTGAGGCCCTTGTCGACGGCGTTCTTGGCGAGCAGGCCCGCCGCGATCATGACCGAGGGGTTCGACGTGTTGGTGCACGAGGTGATGGCCGCGAGCGTCACGGCACCGTTGTCGAGCAGGTAGGACTGCCCGTCGGGGGTGGTGACCTTCACCGGGTTGGAGGCGTTCACCGGGTGACCCGACGAGATGAGCACCTCGCTGTCGGTGACATCTTCGGCCTCTTCGCCGGGAACGGATCCCGGGTCGGACGCCGGGAACGTGCCGTCGACCTCGAGATCGACGATCGAGTCCGACACCGAGGCATCCGCGTAGTTCAGGATGTCCTTCTCGAACTGGGACTTCGCTTCGGAGAGGAGGATGCGGTCCTGCGGGCGCTTCGGTCCGGCGATCGAGGGGACGACCGTCGAGAGGTCGAGCTCCATGTACTCGCTGAAGACGAGCTCGCGGGACGGGTCGTGCCAGAGCTTCTGCTCCTTGGCGTACGCCTCGACGAGCGCGACGGTCTGCTCGTCGCGACCGGTCAGCCGCAGGTAGTCGAGCGTGACGTCGTCGATCGGGAACATCGCGGCGGTCGAGCCGAACTCGGGGCTCATGTTGCCGATGGTGGCGCGGTTCGCGAGCGGCACCGAGGCCACACCCTCACCGTAGAACTCGACGAACTTGCCGACCACGCCGTGCTTGCGCAGCATGTCGGTGATCGTGAGCACGACGTCGGTCGCCGTGACGCCGGCGGGGATCTCGCCCGAGAGCTTGAAGCCGACGACGCGCGGGATGAGCATGGACACGGGCTGGCCGAGCATGGCGGCCTCGGCCTCGATGCCGCCGACGCCCCAGCCGAGCACGCCCAGGCCGTTGACCATCGTGGTGTGCGAGTCGGTGCCGACGCACGTGTCGGGGTAGGCGCGGAGCACGCCGTCGACCGAACGGTCGTAGATGACCTTCGCCAGGTGCTCGATGTTCACCTGGTGCACGATGCCGGTGCCCGGGGGGACGACCTTGAAGTCGTCGAACGCCGTCTGGCCCCAGCGGAGGAACTGGTACCGCTCGCCGTTGCGCTCGTACTCGATCTCGACGTTGCGCTCGAGGGCGGTCGACGATGCAGGGCACACCGGTGAAGTCCTGCATGACCACGCGGGCCGGGGTGAACTGGATCTCGGTGTCGGGGTCGGCCGTGGGAACCCACGAGCCGAGGGCCTCGATCTGCTCCTTGGTGACGTTGGCGCCGTCTTCGGTGCGGAGGAGGTTCTCGAGCAGCACCTTCAGGCTGAACGGGAGCTTCTCGTGACCGGCGACCGTGTCGATGCGGAAGATCTCGTAGTCGGTGCTGCCGACTGTCAGGGTGCTCTTGGCACCGAAGCTGTCAACCGTGGACACGATCGTCTCCTTCGTCGGCGAATGCGCAGGCGTCAGCCCGCCAATCCCATCTTCCCCGCGCCGCTCGATCCCTGCCAGGAAGGCCGACCTAACCGCGCGGAAGGCGGGTATTTATCTTGATATCAAGATAAATGTATCAGTCTTCGTCCGCAACGGAGCGAGCCGGGCCGAGGGCGCGGACCGTCAGCCAGGTCACGGCGAGCATCGGGGCGAACAGCGGAAGTCCCATGACGATCTTCAGCGTGCCGAGGGCGACGACGTCGCCGGCGAAGTACAGCGGCAGCTGCACGACCAGGCGCGCAGCGAACAGCGCCGCCCAGGCGATCGACAGCCACATGTAGGCGCGACGCTTGCGGCGCTCTGCACGCCACCGCGTCCCTTCACCCGTCAGATAGCCCGCCGCGAGACCGATCAGCGGCCAGCCCACGAGGGCCGACACGAGGAAGGCCGTGCCGTACGCCCCGTTCGTGAAGAAACCGAAGACGAAGTTGTCCTGTCCGCGGCCGGTCACCAGCGCGAGCACGGCAGCCGCGACCGTCGCCAGGAGACCGCCGATCGCGGCGCTCGGCGGCGACTTCGCGACCAGGCGCGCGACCGTGAACACCACGGCGATCCCCACCGACACGCCGAGGCTGAGCCACAGGTCGCCCTGGCGCGTCTCGGGGTCGATCGTGACCGTGAAGAGCACGACGAACGCCAACGAGGGCAGGACGGATTCCAGGATGCCGCGCCACCCGCCCATCGCCGACCAGACCGCGGAGCCGGTCGAGGCGTGAGCTGCGGGGTCGAGTCCGGCGCGACGCGCGGCGTTGCCCAGTGCGGCGCCGAGCGTTTCGGCCGGAGCGGGTGGCTCGAGGGGGACGCTCTCGCCGTCGCGAGTCGGGCGTGCCGCGTCGTCGCTCATGTCGTGCCGGGGGTGGCCGGCATCCGGAGCGGGATCAGATCGCGCGGGGGCATCGGCGATCCGCCGCGCACCACCACGATCGACCGGTAGAGGTCTTCGATCGCGGCGGCCGCGTCGACGTCGGTCGTCGCCGCTCCCCCGATGACGCCGCGGAGGAACCAGCGCGGGCCGTCGACACCGACGAATCGGGCGAGCCGCTTGCCCGCCCCCTCCGGCGTCCCCATCACGGGGACCTCGGCGAGGAGCTCGGGACCGAGGGGTCCCTCGCGCTCCTCGACGCGACCGCCCTGCTGCTTCACCTGCTGACGGATCTGCTCTCGCGTCTCCCCCCACAGGCCGCTCGTGCGCGGGGCGGCGAACGGCTGCACCTGGAGCGTGGAGTCGGCGTAGTCGAGGCCCACGGCCACGATGCGCTTGGTCTGCTCCTCGACCTCGAGGCGCAGGTTCAGACCCTCTCGGGGGAGGATCTTGATGCCGCCCAGGTCGATGTAGGGCCGGACGGGATTCGCCTCGGCTTCGTCGAAGGGACCGGCGCTGTCGCGGTCGATCGGGGCGCTCTTGGCCGCGAGGGCCAGTTCGAGCCCGGGCTCTTCCGGTTCGATGGTCGGCTGCGTGTCATCGGTCATCGGGTGCTCCCTTGCAGGTTCTGGTATCCACTCGATCCGAAGCCGCCTTCGCCGCGCACGCTGTCGGGAAGGTCGTCCACGGGGACGAAGCGCACGGGCGGGACGGGCATCACGATGAGCTGGGCGATGCGGTCGCCCACGGCGATGTCGTAGGCCTCGTCGAGGTCGGTGTTGAGCAGGGCCACCTTGATCTCGCCGCGGTACCCCGCGTCGATCGTGCCCGGGGAGTTCACGATCGTGATGCCGTGCTTGGCGGCGAGGCCGCTACGCGGGACGACGAAGGCGGCGTATCCCTCGGGGAGCGCGATGCGCAGCCCCGTGGACACGAGCGCGCGTCGGCCGGGTTCGAGACGAACGGCCTCCGCGGAGGTCAGGTCGGCTCCGGCGTCGCCCGGGTGAGCGAAGACCGGGGGCTCGGATGCGACAATTGGGACGTCCACCGTTTCGGTCACCCCACGAGGGTAATGCAGAAGAGGGGGTGCGGTATCCGCACCGGAGTCGAGTACCGAGAGCGCCTCAGCCCATCCCTCTGGGCTCTGGTCGCTGCCGCCGTCTGCGGGCCGATGGCCGCGCTGGTGTTCTCCCCCGTCAATACGACCCTGGCCCTGGTCATCGGGCTCGTCGTGGCGGTCGGGATCGTGGCTGCCCTCGTCCTGCTGTCGCCCGTCGTCGAGATCCGGGACGGGGAGCTGCGCGCCGGTCGGGCGCACATCCCGGTCGACGTGCTCGGGGAGCCGTTCGGCGTGGAGGGAGACGCGGCGCGCACGGCCCGTGGGAGTGGTCTCGACCATCGGGCGTGGCATGTGATCCGGGGCGGTATCGACGGGGTCGTCACGGTTCCCGTGACCGACCCCGAG